>DATJQV010000014.1 GCA_035505375.1 bacterium
AACTGCTCAGTACCCGTCAAACTGGGAGCTATCGCAGGCCCGGGCCGATGCAGTGAGGCAGTACCTGATTACGAAGTGGGGCATTGCGCCGGAACGGCTCACCGCCCACGGCTACGGCGACACCCAGCCCATTGCCCCGAACACTACTGAAGAGGGCATGGCCAAGAACCGGCGCACCGAGTTCCGTATCACCGGGCAGCAGTAACCCCTGCTTCTTACGGTACGCCCGCCCGTGAGTACCAAGATGTCCGCGGTGAGGACGCGCCTCCCGGTCATGGGTTGCGTTCTGCTGTCCGCTATCTTCCTTGCTTCCATTGCCGTTGCTCAAGTGAGTTGGCGGAGAGACTATGGTGGGACAAACCACGATGAGGGACGTTCGGTCCAGCAGACTGCTGACGGTGGTTACGTCATCGTAGGCTACACCACTTCCTTCGGTGCAGGCGGTGCTGATGTCTACCTCATCAAGACCGATGCTGAAGGCGATACGCTCTGGACCAGAACCTATGGGGGGACAAGAGACGACTGGGGTAACTGCGTGCAGCAAACGTCGGATGGCGGCTACATCGTCGCGGGCTGGACCGCGTCGTTTGGCGCAGGCAACAGAGATGTCTATCTTGTCAAGACCAACGCATCTGGCGACACGCTATGGACCAGAACCTATGGGGGGGTAAACGAGGACGAGGGCAACTCCGTACGACAGACTGCAGATGGAGGGTATGTCGTCGCAGGCCATACCTATTCCTTCGGCGCGGAACACGGTGATGTTTACATCATCAAGACCGATGCTCAAGGCGACACACTCTGGAGCAGGATATATGGAGGATCCAGCTACGATGAGGGCAACTCAGTCCAACAGACTACCGATGGCGGTTACATCGCCGCGGGCTATACATATTCCTTTGGCGGCGGGACGCCGACCACCTGCAACGTCTACCTTGTCAGGACCAATGCCTCGGGCGACACGCTCTGGACCAACACCTATGGAGACTCGCTTGACGATCGCGGCAGCTCAGTCCAGCAGACTGCCGACAGCGGTTACATCATCACAGGCTTTACGTGCTCCTTCGGGGCAGGCGGTGGCGATGTCTATCTCATCAAGACCAACGCTCAAGGCGACACGCTCTGGACCAGAACCTATGGCGGGAGAAACGAAGATGAGGGCTACTCGGTGCGACAGACTGCCGATAGCGGCTACATCATTACGGGCTTTACGAGCTCCTTCGGGGCAGGCAGCGGCGACGTCTATCTCATCAAGACCAACGCTCAAGGCGACACGCTCTGGACCAGAACCTATGGCGGGGCAAATGACGACGAAGGCTACTCGGTCCAACAGACTGCCGACAGCGGCTACATCATCACGGGCTGTACCTATTCCTTCGGTGCAGGAGGCGGTGACGTCTATCTCATCAAGACCGACGCCAATGGCAACGTTGGTATTGAAGAACCCTCGACTCCGCGTCCTGCAGGGCCGACTCGCTTCCTGGTTCAGCCCAATCCCTTCTCGTCGTTTGCCCGCGTACCCGGACATGAAACCGAACTCTTTGCTCTTTCGGATGTCGCCGGCCGGCAAGTCGCTGTCTGCAAGGGCGACAGAGTCGGCGAAGGACTTCGGCCTGGAGTTTACTTCTTGTCGCCGGTCGGCTCCAGGACCGGTAGAGCCTTCGTTCAGACTATCATCAAAGCAGCTTTCTGAACGATGGTCTGCCGGAACCAAGGCGCAGACATCAAGTCGCGAAATGTGACCCGGAAAGTCCACGCTCACGGCTTGGTCATTCTGCTGTCAGCTATCTGTCTTGCCTCAGGTGCCGACAAGGGTGTTTCCGTCCGACAGGCCCAGCACGGCAGCGAGTCGGGATGGTCCGCCAAGGCGTCGGGCACGCCCTCTCCAGAATACCCGGACACGATCGTCGCGACGATACCATGCGGTGGAGTACCCGAGAATGCAAGAGCGACCCTCGACGGCAAGCTCGTGTACATCCTAGACGGCACGTCCGACTCGGTAACCGTGGTGAGGACATGGGACAACTCAATTGCGGCGACGTTCCATCTTGCCGGTCGTCCGAGCTTTGCGATTCCATCCCCGGACGGGCAGTACATGTTCATCAGCAGCTCTCAAAGCCGCCATACGGTCTCCAAGGTCCGCATTTCGGACGACACGATCGTGGGTCAGATAAGACTGCTTCCTGACCCACACGACATGACGTTCGTCCAGAACGGTGAGTACTTATACGTGAGCATCTTCCGGTCGCATCATAACCAAGTTGCCGTGTTGCGGACATCCGACTGCTCTCTGGTCGGCTATATTACTGTGGGCGCTGACCCATCGGGGATTGTCGCGACTGCTGACGGGCAACACTGTTACGTGGCATGCGCGTTCTCGGACTCCGTATACGTCCTGCGGACCTCCGACAACACGATTGAGGCGATGATCCCTACGCACGACCGGCCGGTCGACGTCGCCTTGTCCCCGGCCGGAGATCTGCTGTACGTCGCTTGTGAGGTCGGCGATTGCGTGGACGTCATTCGCACTTCAGACAGGCAGATGGTGACCTCGATCCCGGTTTCGAGCGGTCCAGACGGACTGGCGCTTTCCCCGAATGGCGAGTACCTGTACGCATCGGCATTCTGGATGAATTGCCTGTCCATAATCAAAACTTCGGACTACAGCATTGTGAAGGAACTGTGGGACTGGAATGGCCCCAGGCGCGGGGCCTTCCTGCCTGACGGGTCGATGCTGTACGTCCCTACTGCGAACGAAGGCTGCGTCAAGGTCGTCGGCAACAGCGACGTCGGCCCGACAGCGATTCTGTCGCCTGCCGGGACTCGTGAATCCGCCAGCGTGTGCGTGCCGCGTGCGGTCGTTCGTGGCTTGGGTCTGACCTCTACGGTCTTCCCGGTGACGATGAACATCGGTTCGGACTATTCGCAGACAATACAGGAGACATTGGCGGCGCGTGAGGACACGGTCGTTTTCCCTCCTTGGACTGCCAGACTAACTGGAACGCTCCCGGTCATGTGCTTCACGTCGCTTGGCGGGGACGAGAACACGACCAATGATACCATCGGTGGCTTGGTTCAAGTGGTCCCCCCGCCGAGGCACGATGTCGGTGCTGTTGCGATTCTCGCGCCGCCTGGCTTGTTGCGCGCCGGGGACACCGTGATGCCGAAGGTAAGAATCAAGAACTTCGGAAACACTGCGGAGCGACTCTTCGGCGTCCAGTTCCGCATCAGTACCGGCTACAACCAGACGGTGACTGTAACGCAGGCACTATCACCTGACTCCACCATGGACCTGACATACTCAGAATGGATAGCGCCGCCGGGCCAATGGGCGGTAAGTTGCTCGACGATGCTTGGGAATGACATGAATCGTGCCAACGACAAGGTCAGTTCCTCGGTACAGACGTACGCACAGTCGTTACAGATTGGGCCGGACCAGTCGGACCAGCTCCAGGCGGGCCAAGACAAGACCTATCGATTCTATGCTCTGGTTCAGGGAGACACTGGCGGGGTCGTAGAACTGAAAATGGGGACAGTCCCACTGAGCGCGGGGACGCGCGGTACAGTCCCCATTTTCACGTCTGAGCCGCCGGGCTGGAGCCTCAGGCTCTGCAACGCGACCGGCGCGAAGGACCTGACGGATACGGATGGTGACGGAATACCCGACCTTGGTTACGTAGCGCCGGGCGAGACAAGCTGGTTCTCGCTCGACGTCACGGCGTCTGCTGGTTTGATTGGCGATACGGCGTCGCTTGCTCAACGGACGTTCCTGATAGCCGGGCACTTGGGCAATGACACGCTGGTAGCTGACACTGCCGTCTTGAACCTGACCCTCATGCCGGGCTTCTCCATCCACAACTTCCCGAACCCATTCAGCACGAGCACCTCATTTGTCATCGGCCTGCCCGAGGCCGGCAAAGTAAGCCTCACCATCTACACCCGTGCCGGGGAAAGAGTGCGTAGAATGGTGACCAGTGACCAATCACCAATGACCGCCGGAGTCCACATCTTGCCTTGGGATGGAACCAATGACAATGGCCGACGTGCCGCGCCGGGCACCTACGAGTACGTGCTCGACTACGTGCACGGTGACAAAACCGACCGTATCCACAAGAGACTGGTGGTGTCAGGACAATGAACGGACGTGAGACTAACCGCAGATTACGCAGATTTCGCAGATGTTCTCGAAATCGGAACCGAATCTGCGGGAATCTGTGGAATCTGTGGATGTCCGCTCCGACTCCATGTTGACAAATCCCGGGACAGTTCTATCATTGATCAAGGAGGCGCGATGAAGAGAATCGCACTGTTAGTCTTCGTCGTAGCGGTTACATCCATTTGCTCCGGCCAATGGCTGGAGCGCCAGGTAGTGATTGGCGACACCTTCGGCGGCATCAGTCTTGTCGACGGGGGTGGGGTCGTCGTGAATCCCATCTCCGGCAGCGTCTACATCGAATCGAACCCCGTACAGATCTTCAACCCTGTCACCATGCAGAAGCTGCGCAATCCCGGCACGTCGGGAAGGGTCATCTTCTGTCCGCCAGGCGGCAAGGGATACGTGGTCAGCGATTCGCTCGTCATCCTCGGCGCTGTAAAAGACGAAGTCATCGGCACGGCCCTGCTGCCGTTCGCGCCGGACCTATACGTCTACAGCCGGACATCGAATCGGCTCTATTTCGGGTCCTATGGCGACCCGGACCTGGTCGTGTTTGACCCGGACGGTGACTCCATACAAACGACGGTTACCGTCGGGTTCGATTGTCAGGCGCTGCTCTGGGACACGACCCGGAACCGTGTGTACATCGGTGGCTCCACCGACACGACCGCGGAACTGGGAATCCTGGACTGCTCCGGCGACACGATGCTGCCGGGCATCGAGACCGGCCTGATGGAAGTCAAGCCTCTCGCCCTCAGCACCGTCTCACACAAAATCTACTGCTGGGGAGTCGACAGCAATGACGTAAGCCGGTACTTCGTTGTCAGCACGGATTCGCTGAAGGTTGTCGACACCCTGCCCGCGTTGTCGGGCACAGACGTCATCGCCTACAGCCCGACAACCGACCGGCTCTACGCGGCCAACTACGGCGATACGGAAATCTGCATAGTTGACTGCCGCAGCGATGCGATACTGGCGACACGCGACGTCGGCATGAGGGTGTCCGTCATGACTGCGAGCAGCCTCACCGGAAAGCTGTACGTTGCGAGCTATGATTCATCACTGATTCTGGTGATGGACACGACCGACGCGGTCATCGGCTCCGTACTGCCCCCATCGGCGCGCACCGACGCCGTCACCGCCCTTACGTTCCGGCCCGACCGGAACCGGCTCTACGGCGTGACCGGAGGCAGCGTTGTTTTCACCATCGATGCCGGAGCCGACACTGTCCTGGATTCTACAAACTACGCGACCGTCACGGCCACCAAGATGATTCACAACCCCGCCGGCAACAAGCTCTACGCGTTCTGTCCCGGCATCGCCGACGTTCTGGTTTTCGACACCACGTTCGGGACGCCGAAGCACATTCGCGGCGGAGTCACCAGCAGCAATGCATTGCCGGTGCTGAACCCGGCACTGAACCGCATCTACGTTGCCGACGCCAACTACCTGCGGGTCATAGACTGCAACTCCGATAGCCTGCTCGGGAGCAAACCCACGCACGGAATCAGCCACCCGCTGCCGGTCATGGTTCCGTACCTCAACAAACTCTACGTCTTCCCGGGTACGAGCAGCAGCCTCGACCCAGTGTTCGCTTATGATGTTCTCAAGGACACGGTTACCTCTGTCTTCGCCTTGTCGAATGATGTGCCATGCGCGGTTTACGACCAGCGCTCCAACCGTATCTTCCTGGCATGCCAGGCTGCGCCGACCATCCGTGTGTTAGACCCGGCAACCGACTCGGTGGTCAAGACACTCGACCTCGGCGGCGGCTCCAATCACGGGAGGATGGCGCTCAACCCCGACCTCGGCCGTCTCTATTACACCGACCAGGGGTTGGACCGCGTGTACACGATTGACGTGCTGGGCGACTCGGTCATCGCTTCCCAGGGCCTCCCATGGAACATCGATACCATGTTCCTTGACCGGCGGCTCGGCAAGCTGTTCCTGTGCAGCAGAACCTCGGGCTCGGTGCTCGTCTTCGACTGCGGACAGGGCGCGATAGTCGACACTCTTGCCGCCGCATTCCGATACGCCGGACTGATGAACGACCGGAACGACAAACTCTACCTGAGATACGGCGCGGTCGTGGACTGCCGCTACGACTCGGTCGTCACCCTGCTCCCGCCCGGATCGCAGACCCCTCGCAGCATGGCCTGGGACGCGATTGACAACCGCGTATTCCAGGCGCCCATCAGCCGTATATACGTATACCGGGACAATCTGAACGGAATTGAAGATGCCAAACCTGCGAGCCTCAGGCCGGCGCTTGCCGTGCTCGGCAACCCGGTCCGGAACGCGGTCGGATTGAGACTTCAGATTCCACGCGGTCAGACCGGCAGCCTGACGCTTTGCGACGTCGCGGGCAGGCTGGTCCGTTCGTTCTCTGTTGCTCGCACCGGGATGCTGAACCTGGACTTGCGCTCAATGTCGGCCGGCGTCTACTTCGTCCGACTGGAGATGGGTGCTTCCGAGACCACCACCAAGATCATAGTCCAGCACTAGCAGCAAGGAAGCACGCCTCCACAGCGATGCGAGGAACGCACAGCACCTGTTGCTGTCATAACGGCTGCTCTGCCATGAGAGTCGGGCTGTTCTCCTAGCCGACACCACTGACGTAGCGTGACCAGCGCAGTCGTTAGACAATCACGGCCGGGAAACCAGACAACGGGGCTTCGCCGCAGCCTGAAGGGCGAGCAGGGGATAGACCACGAGGTTGAGGTCGCACAGACGTAGACGTTAACGACCTCCTGGATCTTAGTCTCTGTTGCGTAGACCTGACCGATGGCTGCCTCTTGCAGTGTGAGCGTGTCGTCACGCTGACCCGTTGGCGTCGCTTGCAGGCGCTTGAGATTGTGTCTTCCTATCCAGCGTTGGGTTCTCATCCTTGGTGGCAGTGATGTTCCTCCCACATCAACTCCGGTGGATCTGCTACCATAGTGTGCCATGGCGGAAGTTAGTTACTACTGGCTGAGAAGAAGCGGTATAAGTCACTAGAGTTTAAGCTATTATAAGGTCCTTGCCACAGCCAGCCAGGGCACTGGGGGAGTCACTCCCCCAGTGACTCCCCGAGTTACTCGCCGAGTGACTTACCCAGTCACTTACCGAGTGAGTCACCCGGTGACATACCGAGTGACTTGCCGAGTGAGTCTCTAGGTTACTCGGCGAGTGACTTGCGGGGTGAGTCGGTGAGTGACATGCCCAGTCACTTGCCGAATGAGTTGCCGAGTGACTGGGTGAGTGATTCGGCCACTGACTTACCGACTGATTCTCTGAGTGACTGGGCAGGTGACTCTCCGAGTGAATTACCGAGTTACTTGCCGAGTGCTTCTATGATGGACAATCAGTCTGCCGGCAAAAGAAGCGTTCGGGGCAGCATCGGTCATCTCAAGGTAGGATATTCGCGACGAGGCGCTGACTTCGGCGATGCGAGAAGCGCGGTGACGGGCTTTCGCTTGGGCCATCAGAGGAGCGGCACTGTCGCCGCATTCCTAGCCTCGCGGGGCGTGTACAGAGTCGAATGTGATGGCTGCTGGTTTAGGTCGAGACTAGTCAGCTGCGCGGGGTGGTTCGGGGGACGCGGCCGTCCTTCGTTTGAACAGAACGTAGTCGCAGCGATGTGTGGCTGGGTAGTAGAACGCGGCTATGGGATGGTAGAGGTCCGGGAACCTTGAGTCGTACGCCAAGCCATGATAGTGGAATGAGTACCCCAAGTCGTACGGGTCCCCGCTTTCGGTGTGATACAGCACGTAGTCAGCGCGAACACTGTCTATGACAAGATCGCGCACATGCTTGTCGATTTCCTGAACCCTCTCCTCTGGTAGTTTGTCGATGAGGTAGTCGCTGTAGTTCATCTTGTAGAAGTAGTGAGCCAGAGGGCCGTTCACGAGCCCAATGATGTCGAATGTCTTGAGTCCCGAGTAAAATGGTATTGCGCCCACATCCTGCATGACAACCACACTCCCCGGATCACAGTTCTCTTTGAGATAGCGGGCAATTTCCGGGTAGATGCTTATCGACCCGGAGAGGGGAAAGAGGGAAAGATACCTGTACGGCCTCGATTCCGGTGTTGCGTTCATCGACCTCCACACCACCAGCGAATGGCGCAGTTGCAGCACGACGCATGCCAGTGACAATACCAGGCCGCATATGCGTCCGAACCCGAGGGCGCGACCGGGTTTTGCCTTCTTGTCGCGCGGCAGCAGCGGGAAGAGAGCTGCAATTGCCATGATCGGCAACACGTGGAGAAGGAAACGGAAGTGGGGGAAATTGACGTCGCCGCCGATGTAGAGGACGTATACCAGATAGACATAGGGAACGAATACCATGAAGCGGGCGAACTTGCTCAGTCTACGCCACGCGGCGAGGCCCGCCAGTGGCAGCAACAGGTAGAACCAGTTTGGTGCGACTCGGAACATGTCGCGGAAGTAGCGGATGCCCCACAGCGAAACACGGGTCTTGATCGTGCCGGCGGATTTCACGTAGAACGTATTTGGCACCGGGTATCCGAAGTAAACCAGGCGGAACGCAGTAAGCCCTGCTGCCATTGCCAGGAAGACTGAAGTCCATATCAAGAAGCTTCGGTCCTTTCGCCCGAACAGCAACCTGGCAAGCCATGTTATTGCAAAGAACATGAAGCCGTCCGGACGCGTGTAGAAGAGCAACCCGAAGAAGATCGCGGACAGCCAGCCTCCGCCGTCGAATTCGCGTGCCGCCATGTACAACGCAAGCAGCACTAGAAAGCAGAAGAGCTGAGTTTCTATCCCGTTGACAGCGTAGAGCGTGAACGAAGTGTGCAGCGCGAGCACGCCAGGAGGAACGAGGGATATCCACCATGGTGCGTTTGGGGCCACACGACGGAAGAGTCGCACCATCAAGAACAAGTTCGCGGCGGAGAGAATCATGAGCGTGACCTTGGAGAACCACAGGACACTGATTCCCAAGAACGATGGAATCGCGCAGTACAGCATCCAGAGGAAGTTTGTGAAGCCTTCAACGTGTTCACCTGGGTTGAAGGCAAGCCCCAGCCCATCGACCAGGTTGTGGGAGTAACGGAATGTTATGAATGCGTCGTCAACGGTGTAGTTTAGGAAGAACGTCTGGACAGCCAACGACGCAATGGCTATCAGAGCGAGTAGTAGCCAGTCACGTTGAGTAAGGTCCCACCAGTCCCTTTGCGCGGCGGAACGGGCAGATGCCTTGCCGCCGGCCGGAAGGGCGCCAACCCGCTTGCTGGCCTTCACTTAGTCCACCGGGACAACTCGTCGCGTGCCCGACTCAGAGTCTGTTCTTGTTCGTGCAGCGTCTTCTCAAAGAATTCGCGGCGGCGCAGCAGTTCCTGCTGGGCGCGCACGCGGGTGGTGACGTCGAAGGCGACGTCGAGGATACCAATCACCGTTCCGCCCGGACCCAGCCATGGCTGTTTGCTGATGTGGTACCAGGCAGCGTTGGGGCCGGCACCGTCGGGCAGGGCAATCTCCAGCTCCGCCGATTGCGCGCGTTCAAGCACCTGTCGGTCTTGCGAGACGATGAGGGACGAGACCTTGGAGCTGTAGATCTCGAGGTCGGTCTTGCCTATTACCGAGTCGCCTGCGTTGGCCCCCATCATTTTCATCGCGCCGGGACTGGCCATCGTGTAGCGGAGGTTGTGGTCTTTGAGCGTGACAATGAGGTCGGGCACTGCCATCATGGCGTTGAGTTTCGCCTCCGCGTCGCGCCAGGCCAGCTCCGCTCGTTTCCGCTGCGAGACATTGCGTATCATCGCCAGGACGCCGGCTCCGTAGGGATAGACCGATACCGCAAACCAGCCCGCGTACTTCTCGCGGCCATCCTGGTAGAAGCCTTCGTGGTGTTCAGACACATGCTCAAGCAGCACTTTCCGGAAGATCGGGCCGAAGCCGCTTTTCTCAATGTCCGGATAGACTTCCCAGAGCCGCTTGCCGATTGCTTCACTGGTGGCGATGCGGGTTTCTTTCTCCGCGCCCGGGCTCCAGTCGCGGACAATCCACTCGTTGTCCATCGTGAAGACGCCGTCGCTGTAGCTGGTCACGATGGCGGAGATGTTCCGTTCTCGCTCGCGCAGCGTGTCTTCGACCCGGCGCGATTCGGTGATGTCGATGAGCAGTTCGTCGAAGACTCGCTTGCCGGCGTACGTGCTCACCGAGCCGCGGACCGCGAGCCAGTATACCGCGCCGGTGGTCATGTGGACGACCCGGAACTTGTAGTCATCCGGATACGCGCCCGTCTTGCGGGCCGACGCCTCAGTCGATTTGACCTGCTCGATGTCATCCGGGTGGATGCGGCTGAAGAAGGCGGGATTGTCGACGAAAATCGTGTCGCGCTTGATGCCCCAGAAGTTCTCCACCGCCGGGCTGATGGCCAGTATCCGCCCTTCCTCGGCGAAACGCACGACGACATAGCCGTGTGCCGACTCGACGAGCGACCGGTAGCGTTCTTCGCTTTCGCGCAGGGCCGTCTCCAGCTTGCGGCGCTGGAATTCGATGTCGCGGGCATCCGCGCCCGGCGGCGGCGCCGCTTCGTACGCGGCGGGCGCGGCCGCGAGTCGCATCCCGTTCTCTTTGACTTCCTGTTCGAGCTTCTTCAATTCGGTCAGTTCTTCGTACATCACGGCAATACGGGTGACCTGTCCTTCGCTGTCGAGCATCGGGAAGACGGTGGCGCGGAAGCAGATCTTGCGGCCCGGAATGCCCGGTAAGCCGATCTCGGTCGGGTCGTACCAGGTGGGCGGAGTCTCGACCCGGGCGCCGGCCAGGACGCGCCGCAGTTGCGGTTCCAGCAGCCCCGCGCGCTTCAGTCCGCGCTCGTCGAAGAGCGCGATGCCGGGTGGCGGGACCTTGCCGAGCAGCCGCTCGGCTGCCTTGTTGCTGCGGAGCGGCTTGCCCGCGGGCGAGAAGAGCTCGATGCCCACCGGGCTGGAATCGACGAAGCCGTCGAAGGCCGCGCCGGCGCGCAGTTCGGCCCGGGAACGCTCGGCGTCCTCGAATGCCGCCTGTTCTTCGGCTTCGCGTCGCGGGTCACGGCTGCGGGGGGGCATTGCCTCAGACCTCAGTCGGCCGCCGGCTCTCGGCCGCAGGCAGGTGCAGAGATAGTCATGTTTGAGACCGCGTCAGGATATTGGATAACCGACAGGAGTCAATGTCGGTTTCCCCATGGGCGGAAAACGCAGAGATCAGAAATCAGAAACCAGAATGCAGAGTGGCCGATGTCCGTGCTTCTGGTAGCTGCTATCTGAATTCTGAATTCCGATTTGTCAGGTTCCTCGTTGGAAAGAGCCGGCGGTCAGAATCGAACTGACGACCTGCGGTTTACGAAACCGCTGCTCTACCGACTGAGCCACGCCGGCGCCGTGCGATTGTAGCCGGCACGTGGCAAGAGTCAAGCGAAGTGTGGTTCCACGGAACCGATATCGAAGCCACGAAGGACACGAAATGAACGAGGAGACCAGCCGCAGATTACTCAGAGGTTCCGGAATCCGGACCTGAATCTGCGGAATCTGTGAAATCTGTGGATGTCTGCCTCGGCTTCGTTTCGCTGCGTTCTTGCGGCCATCTATTCGTACTCAGGGCGGTTGGTGGCTGCGGCCCGGGGAATGCATCCGGCTTGCACGCCGTCGTCTTGTCGCTAGAATGCACTAGTGCAGTACGTCGACCGACGGCAGGTTTGCGGTTCCGCTTCCTTGGTTGTGAATTCCGGTGAGGAGGTAGTCTTGAGGCACACAATTCCGGCATTGGTCGCAGGCATCCTGTTCCTGGCCACACTCTGCATGGGCTACGGTGGGTTTGAGGTAACCAGCACGTTCAACAGCATGGGAGGCCTGAACGACAGGCTTGATTCGCTCAATCGGCAACAGTTGGGGACCGGTCATTTCACCTACGGGGCTCCTTTGTGGTGGTACGGCGGGCATGGCGGCGGTCAGGTCGGTCCGGTGACGCTGGGTGGTTCCGGGGCGCTGACGTGGCGAGCCAACCAGGCGGATTCCGTGAAAGGCCAGCTGATCGCCGTCCGGGCGAATCTCGAGGTCGGGTTTCCCTACGTTCCCAACCAGTGGCTCTTGTTCAGGCCTTGCGTTGAGCTTGGCGGCGCCGGCACGCTGGTCTACGCACAGACCTTCAGCGCGAGTTCCAAGTGGTGGTTCGCTTCCTGGACCATCGGCGCCACGCCCGGTGTCGAGGCGATGGGCATGCTGCCGACGTCATCGGAGTCCTTCATCGGGCTATTTCTGAAGGCCGGCTACTTCATTCCATTCTCGGGGCCGACATGGTTCGGAGACAAGAATCCTCCGGCATTGAGTTTGCGCGGTTTCTCACTTCAGTTGGGGGTTCGCTTCGGAAAGAACTACACTCCAACAGAAGAGGCGTTGCCCGGCGACTGACGCCTCCGGGTGCCACGCGGCCCATTAGCGTAAGCCTCGTCCTGCAGCAGTGTTAAGACAGTTGTTCGAGTCTGCTGTCGTCGGCGTACGATGCTGAATCCGGACGAAAACAGAGGCAACCCAGATACCGGCCGCTCGTCTAAACAAGATAACAACGTGAATGATACTCTGGAAGTGACCGAGATAAAGCCTCAGACCGGCGAACCACTTGCCTTCGAGCGCCTCTACGAGTTGTACCGAGGTCGGGTCTTCAATACCGCCTACCGCATGCTTTCCAACCGTGCCGACGCTGAGGACGTCACGCAGGACGTCTTCGTGAAGGTCTTCAAGAAACTGAGTTCGTTCCGTGGCGAGTCCGCGGTCTCGACGTGGATATATCGAATAGCGGTTAACGCGTGTCTCGACTTCAGGCGGCGGCGACGGCTGCGTCAGACCGTGTCCATCGACGATGGCATGGAGGTCGGCTCCACGCCGCTGAGTGTTGGCCGGTTGATAGAGAGCGCCCTGCCCAAGATGGCTGAGGGTTACCGGCAGGTTTTCGTGCTGCACGACATCCAGGGATTGAAGCATGAGGAGATCGGCAAGATTCTGGGCATAACCGACGGCGCGAGTAAGTCGCAGCTTCACCGCGCGCGCGCCTTCCTGCGGCGCGAGCTGGCCCCGTATCTTGAGGATCGTCACTGGATGAAGGGAGAGTAGGTTGCCAGGGCCGAAGTCAGAAGTCAGAATGCAGAAGTCAGTTGGCAAAGTGGAAACGGGAAATGGCAAAGTCCGGACTTGGGATTTTCCACTTTCCCCCTTCTCTTTCCCCAGCGACACAAATAGAAAGGCACGCTTTGGAGCAACACTGTTCTGAAGAGATTCTGAGCGCGTACCTTGACGGCGACCTTGACGGTGAGGCGGCGGGCAGGGCGGCGGAACACATTGCCGAATGCACGGTTTGCCGCCGTTCGCTGGCGCAGGTCCGGGCCATCCGCGACGCCGCCCCGGAAATGGAACAATTTGTGCCTTCGGGCCGGACATGGTCGGGAGTCCAGGAGCGGATCCGTGGTTCGAAGGCCCACAGCCGCCGTCTGACCAGGTTGTTCTGGGTCGGGTTACCGGCGCTGGCCGTCGTACTGCTGGTTGTGTTCCTGGCCGGCGTGATCAGGACTCCGTCCCAGCCGACCGTCAGCCGTTGGCTGTCGTCCGTCGGCCGGAAGCCGTCCGTTTCCGAACTGAGCAGGGACAAGGCGGCACAGGAAGCCGCACAAGAATACGGCGAGTACGTGCAAGGCATCGAGCAGGCGATTCAGGAGTGCCGTACTGCCATGGACCAGAACCCCGGCAACGCGCGCGTCCGCGCCGCCTACGTCGGGGCCACGGGTGACCGCCAGCGAGCGATGGACAGGTTCGTGTCCGGCGGGTACTGAGGAGCCAGGCATGAAGAGTGAAGAGAGAAGAGAGATGTTCGGGTTCAGGCCCTTCACCTTTCTGACTTCGCTGTTCTCGCTTGGCGTCGGCGTCGTTCTGGCCGGGCCGGTGGTGGTGACTCGCAGGATTGAGAAGCAGTTCCCGCTTGCTCGGCTCAAACGGACGGTCGTCGTTCATCGGTACGGTAACGTCACAATCACGGGAACTAACGGTGAACGCGCGCTGGTCGACGCGCTGGTCCGCGTCAGCGCCGGAGACCGGAAGCTGGCCGAGGACTTCGCGCGGAATACCGACATTCAGGCGGCCGGACAAGGCGACTCTTTCGTGATTACCACGGCGTATCCTCCATCTGCTGCCGGCGATTCGCAACTGGGGTACGAAGTGGACGTGAGTATCATGTTACCCTCCGCTGAGTCCGCGCTGGTGCGCAACTCGTTCGGTGACGTGAGAATCGCCGGAATGGACGGCAACTGCGGCGTGTCGAACCGGTTCGGCGACGTCGAGGTGGACCAGTGCGACCGCTGCGAGGTCGAGAACTCCCACGGCAGGATCCGTCTGGCCGGTACGCGGGGCCTGGCCGTGGTGAGGAGTTCATACGGCGACGTGGACTTGCGGCTTGCCGCCGGACCGGTACAGGTGACGAACCGCTATGGGACGGTTTACACGCAGCAGTCCGACGGTGATGTGACAATCGACAACCAGTTCGGGAACGTCTTCGCTCGTCCGGACCGCGGCGCCCTGTCTATCACCAACCGCTACGGCGATGTCAATGCGTGGGTGAGCGACGCCGAACTCGGGGCCCTGCGCATCATGTCGCGGCTCGGGCGGGTCGACCTGAGCCTCGGTGACCAGGTGCCGTTCCACATCGACGCGACCGCCCGTCAGGGGCGGATTACGTCCGGCCTGCCGTTCGAAGTCCGTGGGGTCGGCACGGGTCAGGAAGTGACAGCACAACAGGGAACGGGAGGGCCGCAAATCGACCTGCAAGGTGAGTGGAGCGACTTCGTCATCCACGATGTGTCCGAGACCATTCCGAACTCGCCGGTAAGAGAAAGGTAGGTGTGTTCATGAAGAGTCTGCGTTTGTTCCTGCTGCTGGCGCCGGTGCTGGCGTTGGCTTCAGCGGTCCCTGCCGGACAGAGCACGACCGGCGACTCGTCCGCGGTCAAGCGAGGATGGCTTGGCGTCTACACCGACGAACTGAGCAAGCCTATGCTGGCGGCCCTGGACGTCGACCACGGCGTGCTCGTCACGGAGGTCGCCGATGGGTCTCCGGCGGCAAAGGCCGGGGTCGAGGTCGGCGACGTCATAACTTCGCTCGACGGAGCGGCCGCCAGTGATGGTTCAGCGCTGCGCTGGGCAGTGCGCGACCGGCCGGGACAGCGGGTCACGCTCAAGGTGCGACGCCGCGGCAGGGAGAAGGCCCTCGATGTCACGCTCGCGACCCGGGAGGAAGCCGTGGGGACATTCGACTTCGAGTGGCCGGCGCTGCCCGGCGAAGCGTTGCGGGAGGTCGGACGGGCACTGCAGGAAGCCGGGCCGACGCTGAAACGTGAGCTGGACGGCGGCGAGGCCATACCCGGACTGAGGCGCGAACTTGAGCAGTCCGGTCTGACCGTCGATTCTCTGCGCGGGCAGATGCAGGAGTTGAGGAACGAGCTGAACGAGCTGCGGGACAGGCTGGGCCAGAAGCAGAAGAGTCAATAAGCGTTCGCCTCCTTGTGTCAAGAGCGGGGCCTCGTGGCCCCGCTCGTTTCATCCCGTACCGGCCCAAATCAGCCGTCACCCGCCAGCACCCCCCACAGGCATTCATGAATCGGAACCGGCCGGCCCGCCTTTGACGAGACATGAGCATTCTGCTTGACTCCAGAAAACGGGAGGCTAATATTCGGCCAACAAGGGTGTCGAGAGCGGCGAAAGGGGCTTCGTCGCATCGGTCTTCTCGACACCAGGTTGTGCTGGACCGGACGACCGAAACCACAAAGGAGGAGAAGATGATGGGTCGTTCTCGTCTGCTGCATAGCGGCAGTACGCAAGGCGCTGCCGGAATCGTCGTGTCGCTGGCCCTGCTAGCTGCGGCCAGCGTGGGCGGAGCGTCCGTTTTCACCAAATCATATTCGTGCGTGTCCGGCCCGAGCGGGAGAGACTCGAGTTAGCAGGTGAGGAGAATCGTGTCTGGAAGAAACTCGTCGCTCTCGCAGGCGCTCGTGTGGAGTAGAATGGGTGACGCAGGTAATCGGGTCACCGCAAGCATCTACGTGGTGGTGGAACCCTCCAGTTCAAAGAGAATGACTCGGGTCGTGAAACTCGGATGATTCGCTGGAAGGAGGATTGAACGTGTCGCTTGCCTGTCTGAAGCTGTTCCAGATTGAGGAAGAGCCTGGCGACGATGGGGGTGTGCAGAGCTTTGGTTCTGGCCACACGTATGTCACCCGTCTCCGCGACTGCTCGCCGAATCCGTTCGCCAGAGGGACTTCGGTTAACTATGAGCTCGCACAATACGGGCCAGTTGAGATCACGGTGCATGACGTATTGGGTCGGCTCGTGCGGCGGCTGGAGAGCGGCCCTCGTCAGAGAGGCATTCATGTCGCGCGGTGGGACGGCACCGACAACCGTGGCCGCGTCGTGCCTGCTGGTGTGTACTTCGTGCGCCTGTCTGCCGGCGGCAAAGCCTCGACTGGACGTATGACGCTAGTCAGGTAGTATCTAACAGGCGGGGAGGTGGAATCCGCCTCCCCGCCGCATACTATCACGCGTTACTTACTTTTGCTGTTAGCAGGATGCGCCACGATGCTCACTGGCATGAGCATGAGGCGAATCGCCCGAATCCCGGCTGGGCCATATGGTGTGGCGGATGGCCGCGTCTTGTGCGGCGACTTCAACCACGATTCCCTTCCTGACATGTACTTCTTCTATACACCCAGCGCATGCCACGAGACTTGGGAGTTTCAAGGCTGGAACCGATTCAAGCTCGTTTTCGAGGATACGAATGCGACCCGGCCTCACGGCGTAAACATGCGGTGCGCCATTCCCTTCGCGGCCGGCGACATTGACGGGGACGGACTTACAGATGTGGTGTGCATTACCGTCGAATATGACTCCTCTAACCCTAACATAGAGTACGATGACGTCATAACCGTCGAGAGCCCTGACAGCGTAAGCTATCCGAGCCGGCTTTCCTGGTACTACCGGTGCGGGAACAACTTCGCGATTCCATTTCTCACTGACTACCTCCCGGACATGGATGGAGATGGGCATAAGGGGATTTTCAGCGCCACGCCCGGTATTGGGACATGCATTTGGGAGAACACAGGCAACGATCAGAATCAACTCGTGTGGCGCGACACCACGCATGCATTCAGTTGCATGACCGTCGGCGACTTCGACATGGACGGCAAGATGAAGTTCGCCTCTGCCTCGGCTGCTAGCAACGGAGTCGTGTCTGTCCGGGAATGCACGCCCGATGACCAGTATCAGGTTGTGTATCAGGACACCGTTGGACAGCCGAATGGGGACGATGCGTTCATGACCAAAGACATTGATGGCGACGGCCTGCCCGAGTTCTACATTGCGTTCGAGAACGTCCCGCGCGGCAAGATATACCTCTGCATGTGGCAGGCAAATCAGGTTGGCAGCGACGTGTATCACCGCACGCTGGTGGATTCACTGTATTTCGGAGGGACCGACTGGGGCAGAATCAGCGAGTGCGGCGACATCGACGGCGACGGGATAGACGAGTGCATCTGGACCACGCCCGCCCAAATCAACGTGTACAAAGCCGTCTACGGCAACAAACGAGGGCGACCAGTGCAGCCGTTGCAGGAAGTTTGGCACTGGAACAGCGACCACGGTTCCATGCAATCGCTGGTGAGCACAGTGTATGACGTGAACAACGACGGCTACAAGGAGTTGATTACCGCGGGCAACGGGAAGATATCCATATTCGAGGTCGATGCGGTTGACCTCAAGTCGCCAACCCACGGCTCGTACAAAGTCGGCGACACGGTCCCAATCCGCTGGACCACCCATTCGCCGCCGCGCTGCGACTCGCTGTCGCTGTTCCTGAGGCGCGGTATTACACCCTCACCCCTCCCTCCCCCTCAAGGGGGAGGGAATAGAAGGGAGGGGGAGTTGGGCGATTCGGTGTGGCTTCTCGACACGATAGCAACTGGTTTACCTGGGACCGACACTCTGTATCGCTGGGTCGTGCCTTCGGGCGTACCTGACTCCGGCCGTATCGTCGTGATGGCCTATGGTCCGGGCCATCAGTGGGACATGTCGGACAGCGTCATTACCTTCATCGGCGGCGGCGTGGCGGAAGGAAGCCAGAAAGTGCCGCTCCGCTGGTCGCTCTCCGTCAGCCCGAACCCGGCTCGCGGCGCATTCTCTGTGCGCTACGAAGTACCTTCGTCCCTCACCCTCGCCCTCTCCCAGAGGGAGAGGGAAGGGGTGAGGGTCATGTCCCTCGGTATCTACGATGTTGACGGCAGACTCGTCCGTTCCCTGTCCGACGGACAAGCCTCGCCAGGTAGGCACGAGGTCCGCATCCCCTCGAACGTCCTTCCTGCCGGGGTCTACTTCTGCACAATGACCGTTGAGAACAAGCGCTTCAGCAAGAAGGTTGTTCTGACCGAATAGGTTTGCTCCAAGCCCGCCGAGAGAACGCTGCTCGCGGAAACGCGGGCAGCCTTTCTTGATTCTCTATCGGGTGGGACAAAAGCCAGGTGGGGGCTTGCGTCAGCGGAACTTGGATCTTGGCAAAGGTAGTCCCAGAGGCCGGGCCAAAGGCATCTCCAGAGTCATTACCAGAGGCCCTGTCAGAGACATTGGCAAAGGCATTGCCAGAGGCCCTGCGAAAGCCATTGGGAGAGGCTTCGCCAAGGGCTCTGCCAAAGGCATTACCAGAGGTAATACCAGAGACCGTGGGAAAGCCATTGCCAGAGACATTGCCAAAGCCATTGGGGGAGGCTTGACCAAGGACTCGACCAGAGGCAATACCAGAGGCCGTGCCAAAGGCATTGCCCAAGACTTTGCCAAAGGCCTTGGGAAAGGCACTGGTAGAGACTCTACCAAAGGCCGTACCAAAGGCTCTGCCAGAGCCTTCGGGGAAGCATCTACCCAGGGACCCCCTCCATGGTCACCACCACCATATGTAGTGGGCGCCGGGCCTGCGACCACAATTCTGCCGGGGAGTGGTCGGCCCAGGGACCGTTCCCCCGGCTGGGTCCGGCGACACAGCGCGAGATACGACGAAACCTACAATTGGTCGTACTTCAAGCCGAACAACTTGCCGAACGACAACGCGAATAACTTGCGGAACAACTGCTGGAACGACTTGAGGAACATGAAAAGGTTCAGGTTGAGGTCGAGGTCGAGATTGAGGTCGAGATACAGGTTGAGACACAGCGCGGGATTCAGCCGAAGGTACAGGTCACGACGCGGCTGAGGACACTTCGGCCCGTACTTCCTGACGTACTTCGGCGGGTACTTCGCGCGACCCAACTGCGGTCGGGACTAAGGCTTCAGGGTTGAGGGCAGGCGATTAGGGATTCGGGAATCAGATTCCTGATATTGGAGGGGGTGCTGGCGGGCGAGATTGGGGACTGGGGAAAGAGAGCCAGATATCGGGGATTGGGGAGTCAGGTCAAGGGGCGGTAGTGTGCCGCCCGTCCGTCATTGTCTGACAAGATGAGCCGGGCCTCCGGGCCCCGCTCGCTTGCCGTGGTAGCTTCGGTTTGACTCTGTCGCAACCGGGCGTAGGATTGGGGGATGCCAAGCACCGCGCCACTCAGGGTTTGCATTGTCACCGACGCGTACCTGCCCTCCGTCGGTGGAATCGAGAACCATGTGTTGCATCTCTCGTCCGAGTTGAAGCGGCTGGGGCATGACGTGGTGGTGGTCACGCACCAACTGCCGCCGGCCTCGTGTCACGTTGAGAGTCAGGTTGAATCGCCCGTGCCGGTTCACCGGCTGGCCGGCGGGCTCATCGTTTTCCACCAGCACGACATCGCGATCGATCCGCGCACGATCGCCTCATTCAAGGCTCTGCTTGACCATGACCATTTTGACATCGTGCACGGCCAGAGCGAGGGTTCGTACCTTGTCTACGAGGCCCTGGCCGCGGCACGACGGCGGAGCGTGCCGACGGTACTGACCAGACATTCGGTGCTTCGTACCAAGCCGGTGGTGCTCAGTTCGCTGCTCGTCGCCGTGACGAAGCTGCTGGTCAGGCGGGCGGACGGTCTGATCGCCGTCAGCCACGCCTGCGCTGAAGAGTCAGTCGGATTCCCGGGGTCGATCCGCGTCATTCCCAATGGCGTGGACACCGATGAGTTCAAGCCGCTGCCGGCTGAGCGCACACGTCTGCGCGCGGAGCTGGGCTTTACCGATGATGATATCGTGCTCGGCTACGTCGGCAGGCTGCATCCGGCAAAGGGCATAAGTTTCCTTCTCGACGCGTTTGCGAGGCTGCATGAAGCGAGGCCGGCACTGAAGCTGCTGATTGCCGGGCCCGGCCCCTTGCGCGGCGCCGTCGAGGAGCGAGCGCGGGTTTCGTCCGGCGCAATACGGCTGCTCGACCCTCAGCCATACGACAAAGTAGCTTCGTGGCTGAATACGCTCGACGCCTTCGCGCTTCCGTCCCGGGGTGAGGCGTTCGGCATATCGCTGCTCGAAGCAATGGCCTGCGGGCTACCGTCGGTCGCATTCGGGCGTTGGGGCGTCAGGGACTTCGTCATTGACGGCGCGACCGGGCTACTGGCCGACTCGCCGGCTGACTTCAGTGAGAAACTGGCGCGGCTGGTGTCGGACCAGGGTTTCCGAGAACGGCTGGGTCGGGCGGCGCGCAGGAGCGTGGAGGAGAGGTTCTCGTGGCCGCGTGTCGCGGCCGAGACGGCTGAGTTCTATCGCGAGCTGATTGCCGGCTAGGGTATTCCCTGGCGGACCACCGAACCTACCGCAGTATGGTTGACCAGCTTCCCTTTCCAGCGGACAGCGGCCGCGAAGAACACCATGTCATCTGAATCGAACCACGTTGCCGGCAGATAGACGGTCCAGGTTCCGCCCGCGCGCGTGCAGATCGGATTGGCAATGAGCGGTGCGGAGTCCGTACGCGCCGGTTCGGCCAGGGCCTGCGCCTCATTCGATGAGTCTTTCCTGATATCGATGGTCCGCGCCACCTGCTCCGGCCCACGCGACCATACATACAGTCGGTAGTTGAATCCCGGCACGGGCGCGCGCGCCAGATAGAGCCTGAACACCTTGGGTTGGCCGCGAGGCAGGGACGCGGTGAGGCTGTCAATCCGCGGCACGGGCATGAACCCCAACGCCGGCGCATCGCCCTTTGCGGTGCCACTGTCGTTCTCGACCCGTTCAAACAGCTCGTTCCGTGCGACGTAGCCGCTGAGGTCGGCCAGGCCGAATTCGGTGAACTGGCTCCAGTGACTGTTGAGTGCAGCCCGCTTTCTGATGATTTCCTGCGTGCTAATCGGCAGCGTGTACCAGACTTGTCCGGGTCCGCGGAGCCCCTCGGGAGGGTTGAGTTCGTCCTGCTGGTTGAGGCTCGGAGAGTGCGGACGGTGGACGATATAGTAGTATGCTGCGGGGAATTTCCCGGTTTCGCGCAGATGCCATAGCCCGATGATGGGCGCGAGGGTCGCACCCGCTGCCCAGTGGTCGGGGTGGACGTCCAGAGGATGGGGAAAGATCACGAGGTCGGCACGGTGCCCGGCGATCAGGTCATACAGGTCTTCCGTCACGGCTTCTCCCACGTAGTCGTGCCCGGCGCAACCATACGGGTTGTGAGTCACCCTGGTGTGCGGAGACGTCACCGGCACTTTGTCGTAGTAATGTTCGAAGATAAGCTGGTCCATAGCGCCATCAGGATAGCCGAGGAAGACAAGCTGTGTGGTGTCGAGACCGAGCAGGCAAGCGTCGGCTCTGGCTTCCTTGATGCGGGTGCGGCCGAGTTCTAGGTAGTCCTTCGGGCCCGGGGACATGTTACCGGTGACGCGCCAGGCCGATGTCCAGGAACCATCACCGGCTGTTACGTAGACAACCCAGACCGAGTCGCCGAGCGCGAGCGCCTGCTGTATCAGTCCGCCGCAGGCCAGCACCTCGTCATCGGGGTGCGGCGCTACAATGAGGATGCGTTCATTGGGCTGGAGGTGAAGTGTGTCGAGGCCAACGGCAAGCCCCTGGCCGGCAAAGAGAGAAGTAAGAAGAGAGAAGAGTGAAACCCGGATCAGGTATTCACACTTCGCCATTCTCTCTTCACTATTTGTTCTAACGGCTGAGGCGGGGTGACCAGGCCGGGGAATAGGCGCCCCCGACGTTTGTGACCTGGCGCTGGTTGGCGCCGGTCCAGTCCATCGTGTAGATTTCGAACGGCCCGGTGCGGTTTGACGCGAAGGCGATGTGGAGGCCGTCAGGCGACCAGCAGGGGTCCTCGTTGTTCATGCCCGAAGTCAGGCGCATGTACGTGTCGCCGTTGATGTCGGTGACGCAGATCTGGTTGGTGCCGCCGGGCTGGCGCTGGACAAAGGCTATGAGGTCGCCGCGCGGTGACCAGGCCGGCGAAGTGTTGTAGCTTCCCTCGAAGGTCAGCCGTCTGACGTCTGTTCCGTCGGCGTTCATTACGTAGACCTGGGGTGAGCCGGTTCGGTCCGACACGAATGCGATCTGGCGGCCGTTCGGCGACCAGCTCGGAGATATGTTGATGGCTTTGTCGTTGGTGAGTCGGGTAATGTCCTTGCCGCCCGGGCTCGTCGTGTAGATTTCCTGGTTGCCCTCGAAGCCGAGCGAGACGGCGATGGTGCGGCCGTCCGGTGAGAAGGCGGGTGTGGTATTAAGCCCGGCTCGGGCGCTGACAAGCGTCGACTTGCCCGTTTCCATGGCATAGGTGTATATATTCAGCGTGCTCGCACCGTAGGTACAGTAGGCAAGGGTCGAACCGGATGGAGCCCAGGCGGGAAACAGCTTGAGCCCGCCCGAGTTGGTGAGTCGGTTCGTTCCCGCGCCGTCGTAGTCGACCGCGCAGAGTTCCTTGGTGTCACGGTCGATGGCGCGAGAGAAGGCGATTCGCGTGCGGCTGACACCATCGTCCGGTGTCAGGAGCTTGATGACCTCGTCCGCCATCTGGTGCGCCAGCCAACGCCACTGCTCTACCATGGGATAGGACTTCGTGGCAATCAGTCGGCTTACGTCGAGGTCGTACAGACGGAGCTGCACCTGCTGGCCTGACCGTCTGGTGACCAGGTCGCCACATATCAGAATCTGCGCGCCGGTCGTGCCCCAGCCCTTCAGGTCGATCTTCTTTTCGTCAGTGGCAAAGGCATACGCGCGCCCGGATTCGGGTTCCTCGAAGGAAAAGTGGAGGGAGAATTTCAGGTCCGCCACAAGAACCGAGCGGATGTCGTGCAACCGGGAGAAGGCGGCTGGCCCGGCGCCGGGCTCTGCCTGGAAGTCGGCGATGACCATGTCCATCCTCTTCCTGCCGCCGCTCGAGGTCAGCTTGAGCCACAGCTCTTCAGCCGGCACCTCGACCGTCGGCGCCGGGGTAAGCGGAGGCTGCTGCTGAGCGATGGCGGGGAGCGCAAGCGCAAGCACAAGAACAAGCTTCGGCCACAGCCCCGATTTCCGGGCTTGAGCTGGGGCTTCCTTGCTTGGGCTTCGCTGCACTTAGCGGATAATCGGCAGCCAGTCGTGGAACAGGAAGTAGAACCGGCCGATCAAGAGCGAGATACGGGACATCACGGTGTAACCGAAGGACGCACCGAATCCGACCATGATGAAGATGATGCCGATACGCGAAACCCCGCCCAGGGCGCCCTTGTGTTCTTTCGAGAAGTAGAAGTAGAAGAGCGTGGCAAAACAGCCGACAAAGACGACGATGTTATTGACGTTGACGAGGGGACGGAGCGTGTCGGAAATCTGGGGCAACAGGAATCCCTGGATCGACGCGGCTATCCCCAGGCCGGAGCCGATGCCGACCGTGAACGCGATGGGCCAGCGTGATATCCACTCGATACGCGGATTCACCAAGGTGGGGATGAACATGGCGATGCACATCACCGCGAGAACTATGAGAATCACACTGAATTGGCGGAAAATGAGCATCAGCAGGCTGAGCGCGGCGAGGGCGGGCAGGGTCAGGTTGGAGCGGGAGAGCAGCATGACTCCAAGCGCCGCGGGGACGAGCAGAATCCACGCCTCGACATGATTGTGGGCGGCGACGTTGCTGTTGAACTTCTCTACGAGCATGGGGTAGACGTCGAATGCCCACGAGTAGATGATGGCAAACCCGGCCGACGTGCCGACGTACAGGTGCTCGGCCGCCTTGTACAGCGGATTATCCTTGTAAAGAAACGAGAGGATGCCAATGGTCAGCGTCGCCGCGACCCAGGTGCCGATGATGTTCATTATCATCTATTTCCTCGGTTTCCGGCGTGAGACGATGTAGCCGAGGTTGCCGATGACCAGCAGCAGGATGATGAGGCCGTGGGCCGCGGACTGGGCCGGCATGCCGAGTGTCGCTGACCCGGGCTTCTCGACGAGAGCCTCATATTCGGATGCGCCCTGCAGGCCGCCGATGATGCCCCTTATCTGGTGGGCACGCAGATACACGTACATGCCCGGCGCGTTGACGCCGGTACAACCGATGATGATTGGTACGTTGTACCGGCCGCCGGCGAACTGGACCCAGGCGTCGGCGGTCGCGCCGTGGGCGAGCACGACCAGAAGTCCGATGTCGCGGTAGGTGTGAACCGAACGCATGAACTCGAACGAGTCGATGGGCACGCCCTTGTAGTCGGTGTTGAAGTAGTCCCGGATTTCCTTGCCGATGCCGACCATCAGCGCCGTGTAGCCGGGTCGATACCCGAGGTTCACGTAGTCCTTGCCGTAGACCTTGCCGTGTTGGGGCGCGACCTGGGTGAGGGCGATTCCGGCGAGGGGCAGGCCCAGTGGGAGCTGGCCGCAGACGACTACCTTCACGTTGTTGCGGAACGCGTGGTGGAGCAGGCCGATGAGCATCGGCTGGACCTCGGGCGCGGACGATGGGTCATAGTCGATGGTAATCATCATCACCGAGCCGGCCGGCAGCTTGTCCACGGTCTCATAGGCCTGGCGCACCGGCTCCGAGACTCGCACCTTGGTCTTGGGCTTGAGTATGAGCGGCAAGGCCACCGACAGCGAGAGGAGCAGGTACAGGATACGACGGTCGACCGAGCCGAGGCGTTCCCAGAACTTCATGGGGTCGGATTCTTACCACCAAGACACAAAGGCACAAAGGTCCGAATCCGGATTCCGGACCCTATCCTCTTGGTGTTCTTGGTGTCTTTGTGGTTAATCTTCCTCTCCTCAGGACATGTATGTTCGTTCGATGCCGAGGATGATGCGCAGCGACATGGCGATGGAGCCGAGCGCAAGGCCGATGTTGATACCGCGCGAGGCCGCCGCCTGCGGGATCGACATAAGCCAGTCCTTGATGGATGCGAAGCCCTCAAGCTTGGTGAACTTCGCGACGTCCACGCCCGGGATGATGGCGTGGATGATACTTCCAATGCCGTGCCAGAAAGAGCTGCCCAGCGGCACGTTGCCGATCATCACCAGACAGGCCGCGATCAAGAGCAGGGTCGCGGCGAAGTTGCGGATGCGGAACGCACGGTAGGCGGCGGAGAATATGAAGAACGCGAGGCTCGCGAACATCGTCGACTGCAGCGGAATAATCATGAAGGTGTAGAGCCACATGAACGGCGCGCGCAAGTCGAACGGGCTCCGGTACTTGAACCAGGAATAGAGACCGAGTGTGACGGTAACGGCAAGCGACAGCACCAGCATCAGGCTGTAGGGCCAGCCCGGCTGCCGGCGCCAGACCTTGACGAGATGGTGTTTGGTGAGCGAGTCCAGACCGAGGAGCAGCGTGAATCCGGAGACGATTGCCGTCCAGTTAAGGAACCGCGTCTCCAAGTCGCCGAAAGGCTTGTGCGGGATGAAGAACGCGATAATCAGTACGACCGCGGTGATAAAGACGATGACCAGCGGGACGGTGCGCTTCAGCATCGGCTACTCGTAGGCCGGCGTGGCCCAGGCCACCAGCCGCTCGAACAGGCTGGTCAGGAAATGGACCCGGTGGTTCGCAATCGCGTCGACCGTGCCGATGACGACCACAATTGAGGTCAGCACAATCAGCCAGAAACGGATGAAATCCTCGCCCTTCAGGGTGCCGAGCATTATCGGCTCGGGCCGGAGATAGCAGGACGCGGCGAAGATCTCCTCGCCGATCATCGTATAGTCGCAGGCGGCGACGAAGAACGGCAATTGGGTGAGCTCGGTCGTGCCCGCGAGCTGAATGGCGCCGACCGAATGGCCGGTCTCGGCCATGATGAGCGACTCGGCATAGAAGTAGCCGAGCCAGAATATCGCGCCTGGCTTCTCGCGCAGGATGACGCCATCCACGCCGGCCGCATAGCCGAACTGGTCGCTCGTGAGAAAGTTGATGTTGTCGGCGCTGTAGAAATCGGGCCGGCCGGACTCGGTGTAGGCTTCCTTCACCGTTTCCTGCGCGGCGGACATGACAATCGGGTCGGAGCTGGGCACGAGCAGCCGGGTCGAGTACTCGGCCGACTTCTTGGCAATCTTGCGCAAGAGCGGCAGGGCGGCGATAACAACAAGGTCTGTGATTTGGCCGAGGCCGAAGCTAAGAGAATCGGCTTCCCCATCTCGGTGGCGCGGCCGAGTGCGTCGTCGATCGCGTCAAGGCCGGCGATCTTGCGGATGAACATCTTCGCGCCCGCGCGCGCCCGCTGGGTATAGTACATGAATATGGCGCAGATGACGATGGTCATCACCAGGATGTTCAAACGGGAAGTGTTAAACCACTGGGCGCTGGACACCGCCGGGCCCGCGATGACACTGCGCGCCGTGTCGGCCTCGCTGTAGGCCGCGACACGGTAATAGTACCTGGCGCCGTCCTGTACGTCGTTGTCCATGTACTCGGTGCGGGCTGCGGGTTCGTTGCCGATGACCGCGAAACCGGAGTCGGGACCGGTCGAGCGCAGTATCAGATAACCGGTGAACGAGAGCGACTCGCCCGCGGGCGCGGCCCAGGTCAGGCTGATGGACTGGCCCTGGTCATTGGGCGTGTCACACGCCCTCACCGAATCCGGAGGCGCGAGCCCGAGGATTGCGACCAGAAAGAGACAGGGGAGTGTCAGCACTGAACGGGAACAAGCTTACAAAGCGGAAGTGCAGAGTCAATTGGAGGAGATGGGAGACGTGGAATTGCGGAGTTGAAGGCGGCCCTATGGAGTCGGGGTTAACCGACCACGGCGGTTCTTCGAGCGCGAAGCTCAGGGGCAGCAGTTTAGGCCTGAAACCGATATCTACACCCGAGCCACGGTTCCCATGGTACCTCACCCCGGCGCAGGGCCCCAACCCGAAGCCCGCGATGCCGCCATCAGCACACAGATGGAGGTTCGCGGCCGGGATACTTGCGCCCGGCGAGCACGTTGCCAACCGCGTGGTCGCGCTGCAGATACACGTCGAGGGCTCTACTCCATGTTGTCTCGGTCATTTCCCGCAACAGTGATACAATCGTCAGTCCGAGGTGAACCTGCGCTGGCGAACGGGTCGGCACCTCATTTGCCCCGGGGTATGGCAATACGTCGGCCAGTGAAACCCCGCATCTCAGTCTGCAGCCGATTCGGTCAGTCTGCAAAAGCCCTAATCGGAGACCGAAAGACCCAATGTCGAACAGAGCGATTCCGATTCTCGCGTGCCGGTCCGGGACGTTGGCCGCATGGACAATCGGATTGCTCCAATCCCAAGCCAGTATCGGGCTGGCCGTCGCCAAGAGCGCCACAGCCAGGAGAAGTCCGGAACGTCTACGGAGGCTCATACCCATCGCGTCACTCCAGCGACCAATGCGGAGTTCCCCGGCACGCGAATACTGGTCCTGTCACCCAGTCAGTCAAGTCAACGCATGAGGACGACAAGGGCAGGAAGGACAAGCGAGTGAAGCGTCCGCACACAACGGCAACTGGCTCATCGAGGGCGGGCGCTGAGTCAATCCAAGAGGCAGGAATCGGCGGTCACGGAGCAGGCCCGCCTGAGTAATAGCTCGCGCTTCGCCGCTACCGGGACCTGGCGTTTGTGAGCCCGCAGTGTCCCTGCCTTGATCGTGTCAAAATTGTATTGGTACTTGGCAAGATACAGCTCGGCTGTCAATCATGAGTCTCAAAGTGGACAAAGACAGGGACGTGCTGTGCCTGCGGCTGGACGAGGTTGTTGCGGTGGAGTCCAAGGCAGCCCAGTCCGGCGCAGCCCAAGAGCCGGACCATGTCTCTCTACCTGTCCGGCGCCCCTGCGTGCGGCCGTTCTCTGTTGCGTGCCGTGTACCCGAATGCCGTGCCGGGTGATTCACAGCGTTCGTCAGTCGCGACCCAGGCAGCATGCCGCCTTGACTTCGCGGCACAGCAGCCGTACCATTGATTGTAGGATGGTTCCGAGCCCAGGCCGGCTTTCACGGGTTCGGAGTTAAGTACGATGTTCTTGGAATGCCGGGTGTAAAGTGCGCCCGGAAGGAGTGGCCAATGACTTCGGCAAGGATGCGATCGATAGGGATGCTGACGGTTTGCGCGGCCGTGGCCGTGTGCATCGGAACCGCCTCAGCGGACTGGGTTACGAAAACGGTGAACGCAGGAAGTCCCTGGGCCGCGGCCGTGAACCCGGTCACCAACAAGATCTACGTTGTCAATACCGACTCCAACAATGTGACAGTGATCGATGGTGCGACCAATGGCACGGCGACGGTGACCGTCGGCTGGTACCCTGTGGCCGCGGCGGTGAACCCGGTTACCAACAAGATCTATGTCGCGAATAACGGCACCGATAACGTGACGGTGATAGACGGCGCGACGAACAGCACGATTACCGTGGCCGCGCACGCGGGGCCCATAGCCGTGGCCGTGAACCCGGCCACCAACAAGATCTACGTTGCGAACGGCGACGCCGGCAATGTGACGGTGATCAACGGCGCGAACAATACCACCGCGACGGTCGCCACCGGCGCGAGCCCCGTGGCCGTGGCGGTGAACCCGGTGACCAACAAGATCTACGTGGCGAATGACGGGAGTGACAACATCACGATTATCGACGGCGCGACCAATCAGACGTCCTCGGTGACCGTGGGCACGACCCCCATCGCTCTTGCGGTGAACCCGTTCACCAACAAGATTTACGTCGCGGACTACGACGTCGGCGAAGTGACGATCGTCGACGGCGCGACCGGCGACACTGCTTCGTTGTATTCCGGCTTCACCCCCACGGCCGTGGCGGTGAACCCGGTCACGAACATGATATACGTGGCGAATACCGAGAACGTGACGGTGATCGACGGCGCGACCAATGAGCCTGCCACGGTTAGCACTGGTACGACGCCGTTGGCCGTGGCGGTGAACCCGGTCACCAACAAGATCTACGTCGCGGACTACGATGATGATGAGCTGACGATTATCGATGGGGCGACGAACGGGACCGGCACCGTGCCCGTGGGGGCGGGGCCGAATGCCGTTGTGGTGAATCCGGTGACCAACAAGGTGTACAGCGAGAACTATGAGGACGGGGATGTGACGGTAATTGACGGCGCGACCAATCCCAAGGCCACGGTGCCGGTGGGCACGACGCCTTGGGCGCTGGCGGTAAATCCGGTCACCAACAAGATCTATGTGGCGAATCGTGGCGGCGACAGCGTGACGGTGATTGACGGCGCCACCAACACGACGAGTGCCGTGGCCGTGGATACGTTGCCCGTAGCCGTGGCGGTGAACCCGTTGACCAACAGGATCTACGTGACGAATTCGAGCAACAATAGTCTGACGGTGATTGACGGCGCGACCAACGACACGACCAAACTGACCGTCGGCACGTGGCCGATGGCCGTGGCGGTGAACCCGGTCACGAACAAGATATACGTCGCGAATCACAATAGCAGCAATGTGACGGTGGTCGACGGCGCGACCGACAGCATGACCACCGTGTCTGTCGGTCTGCAGCCCGATGCCGTGGCGGTGAATCCGTCAAGCAACAAGATTTACGTCGGGAGCGACGGCGGCAACAGCGTGGCGGTGATCGACGGCGTGACCAATGGCACGACCAGCGTGGGCGTCGGCTCGGTGCCCATTGCTCTTGCGGTGAATGCGACCACCAACAAGATCTATGTGGCGAACCGCGGCAGCCGGAGCGTGTCGGTGATCGACGGCGTGACCAACGCGGTGACTCCCGTGCCTGCCGACTCGTGGCCGATGGCCGTGGCGGTAAACACGGCGACCAACAAGGTCTACGTCGCCAACTACTACGGCAATGACGTGACGATCATCGACGGCGCGACCAATGACACGACCAGGGTGACTGCAGGCACGAATCCCAACGCAGTGGCGGTGAACCAGATTACCAACAAGATCTATGTCGCGAACCTCACCAGTAACAACGTGACGGTTATCGACGGCGCGACCGACTCGAAGTTGACACTGGCCGCAGGTACGAACCCCAACGCCGTAGCGGTCAATCCTGTCACCGGCAAGATCTACGTCACAAACAGAAACAGCAGCGATGCGACCGTGATTACCGAGACGCCGCTGGTTGATACGAAAGTGACGGTGGCGTTCGACACGCTGCCGGGCGACTCGGCGCAGATGGGGCACCAGCCCTTCACCGGCAATGCCGTGAACCGTTCGTCGCCCTACCCGACCGCAATGCTGGGCGTCTGTAACCGGGTGGGCACGGCCGCGGCGAAGTGGAACCTGGCGTATATCACCGGCGGTGCCGGGACCGATTCCATCACATGGTCCTATGGCTGGGGCACCGATTCGCTGGTGATGGGCGAGAATTTCATCTACGCGGTGCCACTTGAAGACCAGGCCGCGACCACCAACAACCTCGGTCTCGGTACACCATTTGCTGGCAACCTTGCGGTGTACCCGGTGTACCGGACCGGATATCTGACCGGGCTGGAGCAGGCAGCGGAACCCGAGGTCCGGTACAAGCGGCTGCCGACCATTGTCCGCGACGTGCTGTCCCTACCGGAAGCCGCAAGCCGCAGGCCGCAAGCTTCAAGCTTGCTGGATATCAGTGGGCGGAAGGTGCTCGATTTGATGCCGGGGGCGAATGACGTGCGCGGTCTTGCGCCGGGCGTGTACTTTGTGCGGGAAGCACAGGCGCAGGTTGTCCGCAAGGTCCTCATCGCCCGGTAAGGGGGAACGACGATGATTGCGAGAGTGCATCTTTTCGGAAAGCTCGCCGCGTGCGTGGCCGCCTGTATCGGAATCGCCGCGGCGGATTGGGTCACGACTACCGTACCCGCAGGTTCATATCCCTGGGCCGCGGCGACGAATCCGGTGACTAACAAGATCTACGTCGCGAACTACGACGACAACAGCGTGACGGTCATCGACGGCGCCACCAACAATACTAACACTCTGTACGTCGGCACGTGGCCTTTCGCGTTCGCGGTGAACCCGGTGACAGACAAGATTTACGTCGCCAACAAGGGCAGCGGTGACGTGACGATCATCGATGGCGCGACGAGCGACACAACCACGGTGAACGTCGGCACCGGGCCGAGGGCGCTGGCGGTGAACCCTGTAACCAACAAGATCTACGTGGCGGACTACGACGTCGACAGCGTGGCGGTCATTGACGGCGCGACCGACAGTACGACCTCCGTGGCCGTGGGTTCGGGGCCGTTTGCGCTGGCGGTTAACCCGGTAACCAACAAGGTCTACGTCGCGAACTACAACGTCAGCAGCGTGACGGTCATTGACGGCGCCACCATGGATACGACTACGGTGCCCACCGGCTCGGAACCCTACGCCGTGGCCGTGAACCCGGTTACCAACAAGATCTACGTGGCGAACCAGAGCAGTAACAACGTGACGGTGATCGACGGTGTTACCAAAGATACCGCTTCGGTGCGCGTCGGCTCCGGCCCCACTGCCGTGGCCGTCAACCCGGCTACCAACAAGATCTATGCTACGAACTACGCCAGCGGTAATGTCACGGTGATCGACGGCGCGAGCAACGGCACCGTCACGGTGCCGATTGGCGCGAGCCCCATGGCCGTGGCGGTGAACCCGGTATCCAACAAGATCTACGTCGCGGACCGCATCAGCAACGACGTGGCGGTCATCGACGGCGCGACCAACACCAGGGCTTTGCTGACCGTCGGCTCGGGCCCCGATGCCGTGGCCGTGAACCCGGTTACCAACAAGATCTACGTCGCGGACCGCATGAGCGCCGATGTGGCAGTGCTCGACGGCGCGACCAACTCCACTACCACAGTCGCCGTCGGCACAAGTCCCTGTGCCGTGGCGCTGAACCCGGTCACTAACAATATCTACGTCGCGGACCGCATCAGCAACGACGTGACGGTAATCGACGGCACGAGCAACACCACAATCACCGTGCCCACCGGCACCCATCCTATGGCCGTGGCGGTGAACCCGGTCACCAACCGGATCTACGTCGTTGATTACTCCAGCAACAACATGACGGCAATCGACGGTGTGACCAGCGGTACGGCCACGGTGTCCACCGGCAAGAATCCCTGCGCCGCGGCGATGAACCCGGTCACCAATAAACTCTACGTCGCGAACAACGGCGGCAGCAACGTCACGGTTATCGATTGCGCGACCTACGACACCGCCACGGTGACCGCAGGCACGAATCCCTGCGCCGTAGCGGTGAACCCGGCCACCAACAAAGTCTATGTCGCGAACAACGGCAGCGGCAGCGTGACGGTCATCGACAGTTCGACGTACGACACAACACTGACCGCAGGCACGAATCCCTGCGCCGTGGCCGTGAACCCGGTCACCAACAAGATTTACGTCGCGAACGAGGGAAGCGACGACGTGACGGTCATCAACGGCGCGACCAACGACACAACCACGGTCGCCGCCGGCACGAGCCCCTGTGCCGTGGCGGTGGACCCGTTCACCAACAAGGTCTACGTCGCGAACCAGGGCAGCAGCAGCGTGACGGTCATCGACGGCGCGACCAACGATACGACCAGCGTTATCGCCGGTGCGAATCCCTATGCGGTGGCGGTAGACCCGCTGACCAACAAGATCTACGTGGCGAACAATGGCACCAACAACGTGACGGTCATCGACGGTGCGACGAACACCACGACCATGCTGGCCGCAGGTACGAACCCCTGCGCGGTGGCGGTGAACCCGGTCACCGGCGAGGTCTACGTCCCCAACGGAGGCAGCAGCAATGCAACCGTGATTACCGAGGTGCCGTTCAATTATACTATGGTGGCCGCGGCATTCGACTCGCTGCCGGACAACAGAACCCAGCTGATGCGCCCGCCGTTGACCGGCAAAGGTGTGAATCGCTCTCTGCCCTACCCGACCGCGATGCTCGGCGTCGGCAACCGCGCAGGCACAGCTCTCGGGAAATGGGGCTGGGCGACTGTCAACAGCGGCGTCGGGACCGATTCCATCACCTGGTCTTACGCCTGGGGCACCGACTCGCTCGCCATGGGCGAGAACTTCATTTGTGCCCTCCCGCTCGAAGCTCAAACCGCGACCACCAACAACCTCGGGCTCGGCACGCCGTTCGTTGGCAGCCTCATGGTCTTTCCGGTGTACCGGACGAGAAACTATACGGGCATCGAGGAAGCGACGGGGTCGAAGGTCCGAAGCACGGGGCTGCCGACCATTGTCCGAGGTGTGCTGTTCCTGCCCCAGGCTCCGGGCCGCGAGCCTCAAGCTGCAAGCCTGCTCGACATCAGCGGTCGGAAGGTGCTGGGTCTTCGTCCCGGTGCGAACGACGTTCAGGGGCTGGCACCGGGCGTGTACTTTGTGAGAGAACTCCAGGTGCAAGCTCAAAACCAGGCTGGCCGCAAACAACAAACGGTTCGCAAGGTTGTCCTGACCGAGTAACCGGCGACTGCGGCTTGCCGTGCAGAAGTGCACGCTATCAGCCGTGTTGCTCTGCGAGCAGCAGAGCGGGTAGCTCGCCCGACAGCCATACAGACTGCTATCCGGATTAGGTGCTGAGCGACGGTCCGGTCAATCTGCGGGGCAACCCGAAGAGCAGCGATCGGCGCAACTCATCGAGTAGACCGCCGAGTACCTCAGCAGTCAGCTCGCCCGGCAGTCTGCCGAGCGGCCGTCCAAGTAACTCGCTGGGTTTCCCGCTGAGTAGCCCGCGGAGCGAATACCCCGATTGCTCTCCGGGGTGCGAGTAGAGCAGCTCACAGAATAGCCGGGGGAATGGGATAGGGGAGATGCGCCAATATCCAATAAACAATTGCTGATGAATAACTTGGGACACGAACCGGCTCGATTTTCCTGGGGACACATACGAAACTGGGATTAGGTGTGCCGTCTCCGAGCACTTCCGAAGGATGCATATTGGTGCGGAGAGGGTTTGGCGCAAGCAACGGTTTCTGCTGCACGCCAGCACTCTTCTTGACTCGCTCCATATAAACGGCTATCCTCGGTTTCCCGATGGCGGCACATTCCGGCGACAGTCTGCCCGTGAGAAGACCGCGGTCCGCACCAATCGCCGAGCGGAAGCGGGTCGGATTTGTCGGCGCGGGGCGAGTGGGCTGCGCGATGGCGTGGCACTGTCATCGGCTGGGCTATCCGATTTCGGGGATAGCTGATTTGCAACCGCGGCAGGCTCAGATGGTCTACCGCCTCCTGAAGCTACCCTACAAACGACTCAGCACCCACGACGTAGCCGCGGCAAGTGACGTGCTCTTCTTTACCGTGCCTGATGCGCACGTCGGGTCGGAGTACCAGTCCCTGCACAAGCGGCTGGTCCGCGGCAGGATCTTGGCTCACTGTTCCGGCGCGTTCGGACCGGAAGTGTTCTCGCGCGCAAGAGAGTCGGGCCTGGGCACGCTGGCGCTGCATCCGGTGCAGTCGTTCTCCAGTCACTCTCAGGCGATTCGAAGCCTGCCGGGCTCGTTCTTTGCCGCGGATGGCTCGGCTTCCGGTCTCAGATTCGGCCGTCATTTCGTCCGGCAGTTGCACGGGAGCTGGGTGCGGGTGCGCGGGCCTGACCGGCCATTGTATCACGCGATGTGCGTGTTTGCCTCGAACTTCATCAGCGCGTTGTTCGACGCGGCCGATGAGCTCGCCGGCGAACTTGGCATCTCGCGCCGGCGCGCCGGCAGGATGCTCGAGCCGCTGGCGCGGACCGTGCTCGAAAACATTCTGTCAGCGGGCGCGGGGCTGAGCCTGACCGGGCCGGTCGAGCGCGGCGACGTTTCGACCGTCGCCTCGCACCTGAAAACCTTGAAGCGACGGCGGCCGGCACTGGTGCCGGTCTACCGGGTTTTGTCCGTCCGACTGGTTGAGATGGCCGGGCGGAAAGGGCTCGACGCGGAGGCGGTCAGGAAACTGATGGCGGTGCTCGCCGACGAGTAAATGACCGACTACCGGTTGCTGATTCCCGACGAAAGAGTAAGTGACAAAGGCCGGGTATTGCACAGTTGGTCATTAGTCAGGAATTGGGAATTGGACATTAGTAATTGGCAGGCCATGGCCAGCAGGAGAGGCGGATGAGAAACACCTTCGCAGCTTTGTTGGGCGGTTTGCTCCTGGTGCTGGTCCTCAGTTGCGCCAAGAAGATGCTGCCGCCCAGTCCGGACCGTTTCCCTCCGCAACTGGAGGACGTCGAAACCCGGACAAGAAGTCAGGTCGCGCTGGTGTTCGATGAGGCGATTGACGGCGCCAAGCTGTGGCCCGACAGTTTCTTCCTGATCGGCTCGGCGGGCGAGACGCTCGCGCTGCGTGGAGCTTCGATTGGGAAGAAGAGCGACGAGGTGCAGCTCTGGACGCCGATACAGGAGCGAAAGCTGTACCAGTTGCGGGGAGTGGTTAGGGATGAGGCCGGCAATCCCGAACGGTTCCGGGCGCGGTTCATGGGTTCGACCAAACGGGATACGATTGCACCCCGGGTCATACGGGTCGATCCCGGTCCCGGAACGACGCGCCAGAAACGCGCGGTGACGGTCAGGGTCAGCTTCAGCAAGGCTATTGACACAGCGTCCTTGGGTTCCGAATCGCTGGGCCACCGTCCGTGGTTGTTCGTGCCGGTTCAGTACGACACCCTGTTCAAACGGTCGTGGTCTTCGGATTGGCAGGCACTGAGCTTCACCCGACGCGAATCGCTGCCGGCCGGGGCCGTCGTCTACTTTCTGCTTCAGCCGAAAGCAGCCGACCTTGAGGGAAACCGCATCAAGGCTTCGGCGTTCACCTACTTTGCCAGTGACACGCTGCTCGACGTGGTCCCGGTCAAAGGCAAGGCGGCCTGGCCCGACAGTATTACCGGCCCCGGCGTGGTGTTCTTCACCGAGTCGGCCTCAGTCCGGGTGTTCACCGACTCGCTGAAAGTCACACATACGGAGTCACTGCCGGTGCGGACTACCGGGCTGGCACCGCTGCTCGCCGACGGCTCTTTCTCCACCAAGTTACATAAGGGTGAGTACGAGGTCGTGGCCGTCGCCGACACCAATGCCGATGGTCTGGCCGACTTCGCAAGCGTGGTCGTGAAATTCAACACCGACGCCGAGAGCCTCAGCCTAACGCTACAGCCCGAGTCGCTGCCCAAGCCCATCAATGCTTATCGCCGCTAGCGCGATACTGCTGGTACTGGGACTACTGGCGTATCGCAGGCCCCTTGCGGGGCAAGCGCGAAACACGAAGGACAAAGGACAAGGCAGGCCAAAAGGGGCAGAACTTGCGGATCTCGGGTTGCTCGTTCTGCGTCTGGCGATACTGCTGCTGTTTGCGGCCGTGTTCATCGGAGCTGTTTTCACGCGCGTCTGGGTTGAGCGGCCGCGACGGGTCGCGGTGATGCTCGACGTCTCGCAGAGCATGGGTGCGATAGGGGCAGAGAGCGCCGCAGCTGCGGCGGCGGAGGCGCTGCCGCTACCGAACAACACTGCGAGACAGGAGTGGCTATTTGGAGACACGGCAAAGGGGATTTCAGATTTCAGATTGAAGATTGCAGATTCGCAGACTACCCGAAGGACGAGGATTGGAGCGGCGCTCAAGACGGTAGGGAAGACGCGGCCCGGCGCGGTAGTGTTGCTGAGCGACGGGCAGGACAATGGCGAAACCGATGCGGCAGCGGCTGCGCACGATATCGGCGTGCCGGTCTACACGGTCGGGTTCGGCGGCCTCGCGAAGCGGAACGCAAGTGTCGAGCAGGTGTTGCTGCTGCCGGCGGTCGTGTATTCGGGTGAGACTGCGGACGTGCAGGTGCGGGTGTCGGCTGCCGGGTTTGCGAATGAGAAGGCACGGGTGAGGTTCCGGGGAGAGACGAAAGAAGTCGTGCTCGGGCAAGCGCCGGCCGAGCAGGATGTGCCGTTCCGCCTTGTCATAGACAAGCCCGGCCGGCAGGTCGTCGAGGCACAGATAGACAGCCTGATGGGGGAGAGCAATTACTCCGACAACACGCGCAGCGCCGTCGTCGACGTAAGACCCTCGCGCGTGCGGGTCGCGTATGTCACGAACCGGCCGACGACCGAGACGCGGATGATGTTGAGGGCGTTGACCGGCGACGAGCGGATAGCGGTGGAATCGCTGGTTGCGATAAGCGGCGACGCTATAGGAAAACGGGGACAGCCCCCACGGGGAACGATGAACGCCGCGGCAGCGGACGTCTTCATCCTCGACGACGTGGTCGAGTCGGGCAGTCCGGATGTCTGGCAGTCCATCGCCGACCGCGTACAGTCCGGCGCCGGCATCCTTGTTCTAGCCGGGCCTGATTTCCAGCCGGGACCGATTATTAGCCGGGTCATCAATGGGACCATCGGTCCGGCGCAGGCGGGTTCGTTCACTCCGGAATTGACTGCTGAGGGCAGGGTGCTGCCATGGTTCATTGCCGGGTCGATTGACTTCACCAGGGTGCCGCCATTCGTGGGAGTAAAGCCGGTGGGGATCGCCAATCGCCGGTCGCCGGCCGCCAACCGAACCGCCTTGGGATACAATTCCAATTCCTCGGCGGAATCGAATCATATCCCGCGCCCGACGGTCTGGCTTGCCTCGCAGGAGAACAATCTACCGCTCATGGTCGCCGAGAAGGCGGGCACGGGCAAGGTCGTCTATGTCGCCGGATACCCGATGTGGCGCTGGGGCTTCGGTCCGGAGCAGACACCGGGACAGGGCACAGCGCTCTCAGATCTCGTCAGCGGGGTAGTGCGATATCTGGCCGAGCACGACACGAGTCCGTTCCGGCTTCAGACCGACAAGACGGATCTGCACCATGGAGAGCCGGTGCGGCTGGTCATGAGAGCGGTCGCGCCCGACGGCCGGCCCTGGACCCGGCTCAGCGTGGTGGTGCGTGTGAGTGCGGACTCGGCGGATTCGAGCACTCGGACGAAGTCAGAAGTCAGCGGTCAGAATGCGGAAGGCAGAAGCCGAGAACTGCCGGTCCCGATGACCGAAACCGGCGCGGGCATGTACGAAGCCACGTTCGAAGCCCTGGAACCGGGTCGGTACAACGCGGTTGCAGCGATAAGCTTGTCCGACACGGCGCTGGGCAAGGCGAGAACCGAGTTCGTGGTTGCCGAACAAGCCGTAGAACTGGCCAATACCGGGATGAACGAAGGACTCCTGAGATCGGTTTCAGATGCCAGCGGCGGACGGTTCTTTTCTTCGGACAGCCTGCCCCGCGGCGGGAATGAAATCACGCTCGGCTCGTACCGTCGTCGGCTCTCGTTCGACCCGCGGCGGGCGGCCTGGGCCTATGTTCTGATTGCGTTACTCGCGGGCGCGGAATGGCTGCTGCGCCGGAGAAGAGGGATGTTGTGATGAGAAGATCGAAGCTAGAAGCTGGAAGTCAGAAGCTGGAAGTGGGAAGTCAGGTAGCGGTGCGGAGCGGAGATCGCAGCGAGGGCACGAAAGCACGAAGTGGGTCGGATTCCCAATTCGGGAATTCGGGTTTGAGTCGTCATTCTGACTTCGGACTTCGAGTTTTGGGACCATCGCCGCGGGCTTGTCGTCACCTGACCGTGACGCGGTTCGCTTTGGCCGTGCTGGTGCTTCTGGCCGTGGCGGGAACTGCTCAAGCCGGAATCGGCGAGAGGATTGCTGAGAGACTGCGAACCAGCGGACTGTCGCCCGAGGTCATCGTCACTGGTGTGTCGATGCTGCCCGTGGTCGAGCTCCGCGGAGCCATACCCATCGGCAACAACCTGTTCCACCTGCCGTTGTGGAAGACGCTGGCGCTATCAGTTGTCGGGAACATGATTCCCATGTTCCTTCTGGTGTTGCTGCTGGAGCGGATTGTCGCCTGGCTCAGCCACGTTGCTTTCTTCAAACGTTTCTTCGACTGGCTGTTCCGCCACACGCGGGGCAGAAGCGGGGCCGTTGCCCGGTCGGAGTTCTGGGGTCTAGCTGTCTTTGTCGGGATCCCGCTGCCCGGGTTCGGAGTGTGGACCGGGGCAGTGCTGGCCGTGGTCATGGACATGCCGTTTTGGCGGTCGATGCTGGCCGGATTCATCGGCGTGCTATTGGCTGCAGGCGTAGTGACCATCCTCTGCCTGCTCGGCAAATGGGGCGCCATCATCGCCTCGGTCGCCCTGCTGGCCGTACTGGCGCGGGCAATCGTGTCGGTCGTCCGGAAACGGCCGGACTGAGCCGGACAGCGAAGAGCCGGGGCGTTCCCCGGAGAGGCTGACCGACTCGAACGCGGAATTCCATCTCGGCGCTTTTGACTTTCGGTCAGGTTGACTTAGTATCTAGCCGCACGTGAGATTCGGCTTCCACGTTTCAATGTCCGGCGGATTCGGCAAGGTCCTCGAACTGGCTCGCGCCGTCGAGTGCGAGACCATGCAGATGTTCTCGTCAAATCCCCGCGGGTGGCGTGTCGCGGAACTCGATACCGAAGACGTTGCCAGGTTCCGCGCCGGCATGAAGGACTCCGGTATCTCGCCGATATTCGTCCATGCTCCCTATCTGCCTAACCCTGCGGCTGCCGCGACCGATGCGAAGCAGACGATCAAGGCTCTCATCACCCAGGCGCAGCGCTGCGCCGCGTTGGGCGTGCGTTTCCTCATCCTCCACATGGGCAAGGGCCTGGGCGCAAAGGAGGAGGAAGCTCTTGCCCGGATCGCGAACAACGTGAACGCAGTAGTCGCGGGCGCGCCGGAGAGCGTGACGCTCCTGCTCGAGAACACCGCCGGCATGGGTTCCGAGGTCGGGTATCGATTCGAACAGATTGCTGCGGTCATCGCCGGAGTGAAGCAGCGTGACCGGGTAGGCGTAGTGCTGGACACGGCCCACGCCTTCGCAGCCGGGTACGAGTTCCGGACCAAGACCGGCATCGATGCGACGCTCCGTGAGTTCGACCGGCTGGTCGGTATCAGCCGGCTGCATCTCGTGCATCTGAACGACTCAAAGTCCGACTTCGGGTCCCGCGTAGACCGTCACTGGCACATCGGTGAGGGAAAGATGGGCAGAGAGGGAATCAGTCTGATAGTCAACCACCCGCTGTTCAAGAACCTGCCCGCAGTGATGGAAACTCCGCGCGACTCCGCGGCGGATGATCTGAGGAACTTACGAACCGTCAGGAGCCTGATCGCACCAGACGAAGCTGGAAGTCGGAATGCAGAGTGCGGAAGGCAGAAGGTCGGAGGGCGGAAGGCGGAAGAGGCGTGAAGGTACGGTTCTGCGGCGGCACGCGGACCGTCACCGGCTCGAAGCATCTTCTCACGTCGGGCAAGCAGCGGCTGCTGCTTGAGTGCGGGCTCTTTCAAGGCCACCGCGCCGAGGCGGAGCACACCAACCGCAGCTTTCCGTTCAAGGCCCGCGAAATCAACTGGTCTGTCATCAGCCACGCTCATATCGACCACGTCGGCAACATTCCCAACCTCGTGAAGTTCGGGTTCCGCGGCCCGCTGCTGATGACGCAGGGCACGGTTGCCTTGTCGCGGCTGCTGGTCGAGGACTCGGCCCACATCCAGGAATCCGATATCCGCTACCTTAACAAGAAGCTGCGCGAGAAGGGCGAGCCGCCAAAGGAACCGATCTACACGGCGGCGGATGCCGAGGAATCGCTCAAGTACCTTGAGGGAATGCCGTATGCCAAGCCGCGCAAGCTTGGGCCATTCAAGGTCGTGCTCCACGACGCGGGACACATCCTCGGGTCCGCGCTTGTCGACATCGAAGTCGAAGGCAAGCGCGTCCTTTTCACCGGCGACCTCGGCCGGAAGAAGATGCCGATTATCAACGACCCGGTGCAGGTAGCAGAGGCCGACTACCTCATAATGGAAGGGACCTACGGCAACCGAAAGCACGGCGACTACAGCGACGTGGACGAGCGACTGGCCGGAATCGTGAATCGGGTGTACGCGCGTGGCGGAAGGATTGTCGTTCCCGCCTTCGCGGTCGAACGGTCCCAGGAGATTGTCTACACGCTCAACCGGCTGCGACAGAGCAAGCGGATTCCGGAAGTGCCGGTCTACGTCGATTCACCGCTCGCGAGCAGGGTGACTGAGGTCTATCGCAATTACCCGCAGTACTACGACGCGGAGGCATTGCAGATGCTCAACGGCCACCGTTACCTGTTCGACTTTCCCGGGCTTCGCTATATAGAGTCGGTCGAGGATTCGAAGGCGCTCAATGTCAGCAAGGAGCCGTGCATCATCATATCAGCCTCGGGGATGTGCGAGGCGGGACGGGTGCTCCATCACCTGAAGTACGCGGTGGAGGACCCGAAGAACCTGGTGCTGATTGTATCATTCCAGGCCGAGAATACGCTCGGCCGCCGGATTGCGGAGCGGCAGCCGGTGGTGAGGATTTACGGCGAGGAACATCCGCTGCGGGCCGAGGTCGAGGTAATGGACGAGTTCAGCGCCCACGCCGACCACGACGGCCTCATCCAGTATGTCAGTGCCATGAACATATCGCGGCTGAAGAAGGTCTTCATCGTCCATTCCGAGCTGGAGGCGGCGACCGCGCTGGTCGAGCCGCTGAAACGGCTCGGCGTGCGCGAGGTATTGATTCCGGAGATCGGGGAGGAACATGAGTTCTAGGAAAGTCCGAAGTCCGAGGTCCGAGGTCCGAAGCGCCGGGCTTCAGGTCCTTGGCCCGATGTCAGTCGTCGTCTTCCTGGCGTTGGCGGCGCTGGTTTTTTCCGCCGGGTGTGACACTACTCCGCCGACGTGCCGGATAACCAACCCGGTTGATTCGTCAACGGTCAACGGCACGGTGCAGATCGAGGCCACGGCAGCGGACAGCAGCGGCGTGGCGCAGGTCGAGTTCTACGCCGACGGGTCGCTGATCGGCACCGACAGTACGTCGCCGTATTCCGCCGGCTGGGATGCCTCGGGACTGACGGAACGGAGCTGGCATTACCTGAGCTGTATTGCCTACGACCTTGCCGGCAACAAAGGCTACAGCGATACGGTCGCGGTCGAGATTGCCGCGGCCGGGCAGACGAGCGTGTATCACGGCGAGATCGACGTAAACGCGGGCAGCAACGAGGCGGTCTGGTTTGACGCTCAGGTCGGCGACACGCTTGCCGGCGACGTAATCGTCGTCACCGGGGGAACGCTGTCGAGCCTGATGTGGCTGGATAGCGACAACTACCAGAAGTACATCGGGAGCCAGGCATACACCAAGCTGTTCGCGCAGGACAGCTTCTCCCACATGAGCATGACTGAGCCGGTTACGTCTACCGGCAGGTTCTACCTTGTCTTCGTCAACGCCGGCACTGTGTCTGACACGTGCTGGGCGAGATTCGTGCTGGAGTAAACTGACATGAACCTGATACTTGTACTACTTGCTTTCTTTCCGCGTCCGGAACTGGCACCGATCGGTCCGGCTGAGGTCTCGGCCGCCCGGAAGCTGGAGGTCGAAGCGGCGACGACCTCGGTCAAGGCGCAGTCGCGGCAAGACTACGCTGGCCGCAGCGCATGGAGCAGTCCGACTGCGAGCCGGGTTCCGGGTCGATTCGTGGTCGGGTTCGAGACCGGCGGGGCGGCGGCTGCACTTGAGTGGATCTCGCAGCACGACGGCAGCCTGGTCCGCGTCGACAGCGGCCTTGGTTTCGCCGTAGCGGATTTCCCCAATTGCGACGCATCCCCGAGTGGCCCGCTGGCCGCGTCGGCATCGCAGACCAGCGGAATTCGGTACTTCGAGCCGGACATCCGGGTCTTTGCGGCTGCGCTGCCGAATGACCCCTACTTCGTGCCGTACCAGTGGGACAAGTGGGTGATGTATGCCGACGAGGCCTGGGACATCACCGGCGGTTCGATGGACGTGAAGGTCGCGGTTGTGGACGAAGGCGTCGACTACACGCACCCTGACCTTGCGGGGGACTTCAAATCCGGAGATCTCGGCTACGATTTCATCGGGAACGATGCCGATCCCAAACCGGACGACCCGAGCATCGGCGAGGCCTTCCATGGCACGCACGTCGCCGGCATCATTGCCGCCACCCGGAACAACAACGTGGGAATCGCGGGCTGGTCACTCTGCCAACTACTGGCCGTGCGCGTGCTGAGCGATTCCGGCTCGGGCTCGACCAGTGTGGTTGCTCAGGGCATCAAGTGGGCCGCCGACCAGGGCGCGAGGGTCATCAACATGAGTCTGACATCATCGGCTCCGTCGACGCCGCTCGAGGACGCGTGCTCGTACGCGGCGCAAGCCGGCGTGCTGCTGATTGCGGCGTCGGGCAACGATGGGGCTGAGGCTATCGGTTATCCGGCGGCCTACGGCCAGTGCATCGCGATAGGCGCCACCTCGGCCGACTCGCACCTCGCCTTGTTCTCGAACTACGGGGCGGAACAGGAGCTTGTTGCGCCGGGCACAAGCATCCTCTCGTGCTTCCCGGGCGGCCAATACGGGTGGGCGGACGGGACGTCGATGGCCGCGCCGCAGGTCGCGGGCGTGGCCGCGCTGGTGCTGGCCAGGAACTACGGATTGAGCGCAACCCAGGTCAGGGCGATACTCGACGCTTCCGCAATTGACATGGGCACGGCCGGACGGGATGTCCAGTATGGTTACGGTCTGGTCAATGCCAAGCGGGCGCTGGACCTGGCAGCGACGTACTCCACGAGCAGGAGAGTCCAGAGTTCAGAATCCAGAATCCAGAGTACGGAGTTCTCGACCACGATTGTCCGGGCCGGGACCTCTTTGCCGATGTGGATTCAACAGGCCGAAGTCTTCGACGGCTCGGGCCGGCTGGTCAGTGCCGGCAGATCAGGTCTCCGACCCGGGACGTACTTCGTGATGGTAAGCCCAAAGGACGAGAGACAAAGGACGAAGGACGAGGGACAAGGGACTAAGTCCAGCGTCGTCCGCCGTCTGCTCGTGCTCGACTAGGGTCTTCTTTCCTTCCATCGCCCTTCTGCAGGGCGAACAAGACCTACCTTGTCTCCCTCGCCTCGCCTGTGGGGAGAGGGTCAGGGTGAGGGGTGACGCTAGTCGCCCGAGTATACAGCGCAGGTATCGTCGGTTTCCCACACGGTCACGCGCGTGACCGGGTAGAACTGCTGCATCTCGTCGTAGAACAGCCGGGCCAGGTTCTCTGACGTCGGGTTGGATTCGTAAACCTGATTGAGCATCTTGTGGTCTGGAAGGATACTCTCCAGCCTCTTGCCGACGTCCAGGAAATCGGCAATCATCCCCGGTTTCTTCAATCGCTTTGCGCTGATTTCTACCTCTACGCGGTAGTTATGCCCGTGGACGCCTTCACACTTGCCGCCCATTCCGTGAATCTGGTGCGCGGCGCTGAACCGGCGGGTCACCTTTATGGTCCACATCATTGCCTCCACGGGCGAATGACTCTGCTTGCTTTCATGAGCGATGATAGCTCTGTCGCGCTCGCCAGTCAAGCCGACGACGAACGGCGTCAGTCGCGACGTTCAAAGGCGTTGACAGGGCATCCGGCGGCGTTACAATCGAAGGCGTCCGCAGCAGATGTGCGGACACGGGAAGATTCCGCAACCACATAAGCTCAAGGAGTCGCAATGTGCAGGCGCGTGATTGTACCGGTGCTGTTCGGCCTGCTCGCCAAACTGGCACTTGCTACGCCGGCCACGAGCAGCCGGCCGGGAAGCGCAAACCCGCCCTATCCCGGCGCAAGGATGGTTGGTCCGGCCAGCCCGGTCGAGACCCTTTCCGAGGTGCGGGCCCTGCGCGTCGAGCAGCGGGCGGCACAGGCCCGAGGCGACGAGGTGGCGGCACGGGCGCTTGAGAACCAGGTCCAGCGATATTACCTGGACCGGACACCAGCACAGAGCCCGGTGGGTCACCCGGTGCCCTTATCTCCGTCGCGTCTCGAATCCTATCCGCTGGTGCCCGACGTCGTCATCTATCCCGGCGAGGTCATGGGTTCCGGCGCCGACTATGATGATGACGGCACGATGTGGACGGTTTGCTCTCCGCTCGACTCCACGGTTCGTATCTACAAGTCGACCGATGCCGGCCAGACTTGGACTCTGTTCAATGCCTTCGGCTGGACTCCGGCCTGCCAGTTCGGCCGGGTGCAGGTTGTCGTGGGCGTGGGCGACTCCAACTTCGTGCACGTCTTCGCGCTGCTGCCCTTCCAGGACGGAGACTTGGTCGACGTCATCTACCTGCATGACGGCACCTATTCGGGTTGGTCTCCCGTGAAGGCGGACTCCGCCACTGTCAGCGACTTCGCGGTATGCCGCGACAACGCGGGCGCTTACTACCTGCACGCCTGCGCGACTAACACGGCATACGGTGGTGCGCGCACAGTGAAAGTCCTGCGGTCGACGGACCACGGCCGTACGTGGGCGCAAACCCAGACCTGGGACGATGGCTCGAACCCCTGCCTGTCCGCGGGCACCGGCGGCTCGGTTTACTACGCCTCGACGTACAACACGTGGTACAAGGGTCAGGTGGCCCTGCTCTACAACCGTTCCTACGGCTCGGGAGGCTGGACGGAGAAGGATCTGAAACCGGATACCTTTGCTGTCGCCGGGGCGGTCGTTGCTCAGGCATTCACCAACCCTGACTCGGAAGCGGTTCTCTGGATGGCATGGCAGCACCAGACCGAATCGCTGCCGGAAGTCACGGCCTGCTATTCCACCGATGGGGGCAAGACCTTCAGCACGCCGGCACCGACCGGACCGATGGCCATCACTAGCGAGTTGTGGCCCGACCTGAAGAACTACCGCTCGTGGGGTAGTACGACAGTGAAAGTCAGCTACTTCTGTCTCGATACGTTCGGCTACCGCTGGGTCAGTCAACAGTCCGCAGACGCCGGCGACCCGGGCAACTGGTCAGGCCCGGTCCGCATCGACTACGGGGAGGCTCAGGTGGACCAGTCGCTGAGGCCGTGGCTGGTCTATTCACCGCACGGGCCCGGCGGTAACGAGGCCGGCTGCGTGTTCGAGCACTTCCTTATCAAGGCTTTCTGCTGGAACTCACCGTGGACAATCCCGGCGGTTGAGGAACCGGTTGCAGGTGAGTCTGCGAGGTTCGGTTTCGCGCCGACGGTCGTGCGTGGGGTGCTTAGGCCAGGAGACCGGGGACAGGAGACTGGAGACCGTATGGCACCGTCAGACGGCGGCCGCTGCGGCCAACTACTGGACGCGACGGGGAGGATGGTCATGGAGCTTCATCCGGGCGTGAATGACGTGAGCCGGTTGAGTCCGGGTGTGTACTTTGTGCGAGAAGCCCAAGCGCAAGCTCAAGCCCAAGCCGTTCGCAAGGTCATTATCACGAGGTAGGACGTAGCGATGAGGGTAACGCTGTCCGTCGTCGGTCTGGTTCTGCTACTGGCCGGCGTCGCGGCGGCGGTTGTGGTTGAGGACGACTATGAGGTTGGGTCGGGCCCGTACACTTTCCAGATTGCCCTGATAGCTGACCCGAGCAACAAGTACGATAATCTGCGGGCGGCGCGGGATACAATCAATGAGCTGGTGGACGCATACGGGCGGATACATATGGTCATGGTCCTTGGCGACGTGACCAGCACCGCCGACACAGTGGCCGAGTTGCCCGTTGCGAAGCAGATTCTGGACAGCCTTCACGTGCCGTACGTGCCGCTGATCGGCAATCATGACATGGTACCCTATTGGTTGGACCCGCCGGTGCCGCCAAGAGACGCGGACAGCGTCTTTGTCACCAGGTACTTCGACCGGACGTTCGGTCCGGTGTACGACTCGCTGGCGGCCGGGAAGTACTCGCAGATTCGGGATTTCCGGCGCTACGGGGAGCATCCCTGGAACTTTGAGATAGAATGGCCTCAAAGCAGCCATGACACCTTTGCCTATGACATCTGGCAGAACTTCGCTTTCCGGGCCGGGCCGGACTCGAGTCCCTTTCGTTTCGTCTGCCTCGACTTCAACAGCAGGCATAAGTGGCCGGGCCTGGACTACGGTGTGTTGCCCTCGGCTGACCTCCACGAACTGCCGTTCGACAACCTGACTTCTTCAATCAGGGTCAGCGGCGGCGCTCTGCCCGTCAAGTGCGTCGTGTTCGCGGACGACTCTTTGCGGGGCGACTCGCTGCCCATCACTGCCGACACAACCGGCCTCGGGACTTTCGACAATCGAATCAGGTCCGTGCGCGTCAACCCTGGGGTCACGGTGAAGCTGTGCGATGCCGCCGACTTCGCCGGTGACACCTGGTTGCAGTTGACGGCAACTGATTTGGACCTGGGCATCAACGGCTCGTACCAGTGGTGGCGTGACTATGTGAAGGCGTATTGCGACTCGGTTGTCAGCGATACCATCAGAGAGAACGTCATCTTCTTTGCGCATCACCCTCTGGTGGCGGTTGATCCTCTGGGACTCGCCAACTTCCGGCAGGACAAGGTCGACTCAATCGCGTCATTCCTGAAGTCCTTCGCCGGCAACGTCGGAGGTTGGTATGCCGGTCATCTCAATGACTCGGCCCCGTCGACACACGTGCCCGGCCACGGCCGGGTACGCAACCCCGTTGATGGCAGCAGGATATGCCACTGGTACATGCCGCCCGCGTCCGAGTTCTACGGCGGTTGGGTGAAGATACTCACGCTCCACTACGGCAGAGCGCCGCTGGTCGACGTGGACTATAGCGGCACGATTGGCGACACCGTCGACGTCATGCATCAGGATACGATTCCGGTCATAGTCACCACTCTCCGGTCGGGCCTGCTGACCGCGCGCATCCGGAAGGGAAGCCGTCCGATATGCAATCTGGTCGAGTCGCTGCCGAGGGGCCCGGGTCGTGAAACCGATACCCTCGCATGGAACGGCAAGGACAGCACCGGTGCGCGAGTCGTGCCCGGCGACGATTACACGGTCCGCTACTATGACGAGAATGGGTTCTTTACAGGACTTTCGCCCTTCACGGTAAAGGACACGACTCCGCCGGGTTGCGCAGAGGCGAAGCCTACGCGGGATGTGTTCCACAAGGCTTCGGGCGTGCCGACGGTTGTGCGAGGGGTGCTGGTGCTTGGGGCAGTAGACAGTAGACAGAATGCAGTAGACAGGGCGGAGTTGCTGGACGCGGCGGGGCGTAGGGTGCTTGACCTGCACAACGGCGCGAATGACGTGCGTGTCCTCGCCCCGGGAGTGTATTTTGTCAGGGACGTGGGGGCCGCGGGCGCGGAGAAGGTTGTCGTGCAGCGCTGAGCAGCAGAGGCTCAAGCGCAAGCACAAGCTCCGGCCCGAATCCGTACGGTCAGCGCTGCCAGCGGCTGGTCCTCTCCGAGTCTCACCGGCTCCACTCCGGTTTCCGGGCACTGCGGCCATTTTGACTTGGGACGGTCGAGCCGTATAATTCTCTTCCTCATGGACAAACAACCAGCCCCCATCGGCATCCGGCGCGAGGACAAGAATGTCTGGGAGCGCCGTTCTCCGCTCATCCCCGAACAAGTTGGGCAGCTCATCGGCGAGCACGGGCTGAAGTTCGTTGTCCAGAATTCCGGTATCAGGACGTTCAGCGACGCCGAGTATCGTGAGGTCGGTGCCGAGGTCGGCGACGACCTGTCCGGCTGCCTGGTCGTACTGGGCATCAAGGAAATCCCGGAGACGACATTCGTACCCGGCCATACCTACATTTTCTTCTCGCACGTCATCAAGGGTCAGCACCACAACATGCCCATGCTCAGACGGATGATGGATCTCGGCTGTACACTGATTGACTATGAGAAGATGACCGACGAGGCCGGACGGCGGCTGGTCTTCTTCGGCCGGTTCGCCGGCATCGCCGGCCTGGTCGACACGCTGGCCGGGCTGGGCAAGCGGCTCGCGACGCAGGGGATGCAGACGCCGTTCAGCCAGGTGCGCCTCGCGCACGAGTACGGCCGCGTGGACCTGGCCCGGGCCGCGCTTGCCGAGGTCGGCCGCGACATCGTGGAGCAGGGCCTGCCGGCCGAGCTGTCGCCGTTCGTGGTCGGAGTGACCGGATACGGGCACGTCGCCAAGGGAGCATGGGAGATGCTGGACGCGCTGGGCGCGACCGAGGTCGAGCCGGTCGACCTGCCGGCGCTTGCCGCCAGGGGCGACCGGCACGTCGTCTACCGCGTCATGTTCCGCGAGGAGCACATCGTCGAGCCGACCGAGGTCGGGCATCGGTTCGACCTGAAGGAGTACTTCACGAAACCGGAGCTGTACCGCTCGCGGTTCGAGGACCACCTGCCTCACCTTTCGGTTCTGACCAACTGCATCTACTGGGATGCGCGCTATCCGCGGCTGGTGACCAAGGACTGGCTGAAGCGCACGTTCGCGGCCGGCAGTCCGAAGCTCGCGGCAATCGGCGATATCTCCTGTGACATCGATGGTTCGATTGAGGCGACGAGCAAGGCCACCGAGCCGGGCCAGCCGTTCTACGTCTATGAGCCTGAGACCGGATCGGTCCGCGACGGCGTCGATGGCAATGGCATGCTGCTGATGACCGTGGATAACCTGCCCTGCGAGCTGCCGTTCGACTCGTCGCGGGAGTTCGGCGTCGCGCTCATGCCGTTCGTGCCGGCAATCGCGCACACGGACTTCGGTCTGCCCCTGGAAAAGCTCGACCTGCCCGGTCCGATACGCCGGGCGTTGATTCTCCACCGTGGGAAGTTGACGCCCGAGTATCGCTACCTCGAGAAGTACCTGCGCTGATTCCCAATTGTCAATTACTAATACCCAATCAAGCCTGAGTGCACGAATGTCGAATTCCCTCATCCGTTACCCTCTCCCTGAGGGAAAGGGAAGGGGTGAGGACGAAGGACCGTCGAGACGGGATGGTCCCAAAGGAGTAGCAGCATGAAGAAGATTCTGATTCTGGGTGCGGGGCTTGTGTCCCGGCCGATGGTCCGCTACCTGCTGGACGTGCCCGACTTCGAGGTCGTTGTGGCGAGCCGTACCGTATCCAAGGCGCAGGAGCTGGTCGGGAGCCACCCGCGCGGCAAGGCCGTGGCGCTGAACGTGGAAAACGACGCCGACCTCGACAAGCAGGTCGCCGGCGCGGACCTTGCTGTAAGCCTGTTGCCCTACACCTTCCACGTGAAGGTGGCCGGATTGTGCCTCAAGTACAAGAAGCCGCTGGTCACGACGTCCTACGTGAGCGACGCGATGCGCGCGCTCGACGCGCAGGCCAGGGCGGCAGGCGTCATCTTCCTGAACGAAATGGGGCTTGACCCTGGCATCGACCACATGTCGGCCATGAAGATAATCCACGGCGTCCAGAAGGCAGGGGGCAAGGTCGCGAGTTTCATGTCCTACTGCGGCGGGCTGCCCGCGCCTGAAGCCAACGACAACCCGCTCGGGTACAAGTTCTCCTGGAGCCCCAAGGGCGTGGTGATGGCCGGCAGGAACGACGCGCGCTACCTGAAGGACGGCAAGGAAGTGTTCATCCCCGGACCGGAGCTGTTCGGCAACCGCTGGCCGCTCAAGGTAGCCGAAGGCTACGAGTTCGAGGCGTATGCGAACCGCAACTCACTGCCCTACATCGAGACCTACGGGCTCGCGGGCGTGCGGACGATGCTGCGCGGGACTCTGCGCAACCCGGGCTGGTGCGAAACGCTCAAGGCGATTGCCGACCTCGGCGTACTCAAGGACGACAGCGTGAAGACCGGCATCGCCGGCCTGACCCCGGCGGCCTGGCTGCGCGGGTACGTTCCGGCGAGGGCAGGCGCGAGCGGCTTACGCGCGGACGTCGCCGCAAAGCTGGGTCTGAAGCCGGACCACCCGATACTCGAACGGTTCGCCTGGCTCGGCCTGTTCGACGAGAAGCCCATCGGCCTCGATGCGGGCTCGAACCTCGACATCCTCGCCAAGCAGATGCTCGACCGGATGGCCTACAAGCCGGCAGAGCGCGACATGATCGTCCTGCACCACGAGTTCATCGCGGAAATGCCTCAAGCCGAGAGAATTTACTCGACGCTCATCGCCTTCGGCGAGCCGAACGGCGATTCTTCCATGGCGCGGACCGTGAGCCTGCCTGCCGCAATCGGTGTCCGCATGATCCTGCACGGCGAGCTGAAGCTCACCGGCGTCCAGATACCGGTGCTGCCCGAAATCTACGGACCGGTTCTCTCCGAGCTGGCGCGGCTCGGCATCGAGTGCAAGGAGCGGAAAGCCCCGGTCTCCTGACCTGGATTCCTGCTGATTCAAGGGCGGCCTCCCGGCCGCCCTTGTCGTTGACCGGGGCCACGAATCCGGCATTGAACCACAGAGCTCACGGAGACTCTGAGATTGCGGCCCGAGAACCGGGTCTTCACTAGCTCATCGTTTCTCTGTTCCACAATGGTGCAACAAGGTCGATTCCGCAACTCCGACGGCCCAGTTCGTCTCTGTACTGCTGCTACCCGGTCTTTCTTGGTCGCTGTGTTTGGGGCGTCTTGACTCTTGGCTCTTGCCCTTTGGCTTTTGACTCGCGCGTCCGACGCGCGCCATGTCCTCGGTGGTTCTCTCAAAGTCGGCTCCGGTGCGCGGCCTGGCCCTTGACAATCGGCTATTGCAGTTCTAGAATCGAGTGGACAAAGGTCAGGTGTCAATATGGTGAGGCTAAGACTTGTCCTCTGCGTGCTCGTGCTGGGGTTCGGCACGTCCGTTGTCCGAGCCCAATGGCTGGAGAAGACCATCTATCTACCCGACTCGTTCGGCGGGCTGTTACACCCGCAGTGCCTTGTCTATGACTCTGCCAACAACACCGTCTACGTCGGCGTCGTGTGCGGTAAATGCGTGCTCGCGATTGATGGGACCACGAACCAGAGGATTGCACGAATCCCAGCCGATTCCGATGGGATGGCTCTCTGCTACAACTCGACCAACAACAAGGTTTACTGCGCGAACGCGGGATCATACCGGACCTGGGACTCGACCGTGACCGTGATCGACGGCGCAGCCGACACTGCCATCACGACCGTGATCGCAGGTGTCGCGCCTTGGGCCGACTGCTACAACTCGCAGAACAACAAGATCTACTGCGCGAACGCTGGCAGCAGCAACGTGACCGTGATTGACGGCGCGACGAACGGCGTCATCGCGACTGTGATCGCAGCTAGCTCTCCTCGGGCTCTCTGCTACAACGCAACCAACAACAAGGTCTACTGTGTGAACTATGGGAGCTGGAACGTGACCGTGATTGACGGCGCGACGAACGGCGTCCTCGCCACCGTGACCGTTGGCAGCAAACCGGGTGCCCTCTGCTACAGCCCGACCAACAACAAGGTTTACTGCGCGAACGGGGGGGACAGCACAGTGACTGTTGTAGACGGCGCGACCAACGGGATCATCGCTACCGTGACTGCAGGCTTGTATCCTTGTGCCCTCTGCCACAATCTCCAGAACAACAAGGTATACTGCACGAACTATGGCAGCGGCAACGTAGCCGTGATTGACGGCGCGACCGACAGCGTAATCGCCACCGACACGGCTGGTAGCAGTCCCCACGCTCTCTGCTACAACCCGCAGAACAACAGGATTTACTGCGCGAACTATGGCAGCGGCAACGTGACCGTGATTGACGGCGTGACCGACAGCGTTATCGCCACCGTGGTTGCAGGTAGCGAACCTTGTGCCCTCTGCTACAACCCGCACGACAATAAGGTCTACTGCGCGAACTATGGGAGCGGTGAAGTGACTGTGATCGACGGCGCGACCAACGGCGTCATCGCGACCGTGGCGCCGGGCTGCAACCCTCAGGCCTTCTGTTACAACGCTACCAACAATAAGGTCTACTGCGCCAGCGATGGCACCGGGACCGTGACCATCTTAGACGGCGCGACGAACGTGCTGAGGGCCTCCTTGCTGGTGGGGCGAGACGCAAGAGCTCTCTGCTATTCCCCGGTCGCGAACCGGACGTACTGCGCGGACTACACGGGTGACAGTGTCTTTGCTATTTCTGGGGCTGGAGACAACCTGACTGCCTCGCTCGGGACAGGACACCACCCGGTCGCGCTCGCGTGCGATTCTGCTACCGGCAAGATCTACGCGGCGAACTACGCCGGCCAGAGCGTGACGGTCGCCGACTCCGCGTTAGGAAGTTCGCTGTCCACCATCCCGGTCGGGCGCTACCCAGTCGCTCTGTGTCCCGATGCAACCCGACACAGGATGTACTGCGCCAACATCGGGGATGCCTGCATCAGCGTCATCGACACTCGGACTGACACCGTGATGGCGACCGTTCCTGCGGGCAACCTGCCAAGCGTCTTGTGTCTGGGTATGTCGGCCGCCAAGCTCTACAGCGCGAAGATGGACGGCACTGTCTCAGTCATGCCCTGCGATTCACTCAGAGTCATCGCGACGCTGGCTGTCGGTACGAGCCCGCGTGCACTCTGCTACAACCCGGCAAACGACGAGATATACGTCGCCAACGGCGGGGGTGGAGTAACTGTGATGGACGCTCGGGCCGACACACTCGTACGGACGCTACGACCGGCGACTGGCTTCTCCGCAGTGTGGTGCGCTGACCGCAAGGACCGTGTCTATTGCGCTGGCGGTGATTCCGTCATGGTGGTCGACGGCGCATCTGACAGCATAGTCAAGGTACTTGCCGTGGGGCACTTCCCGGTGTCGCTGGCGTGGAACCCGCTGCAAGGCCGCATGTACGTGGCCAACTGCAGTTCAGCCACCATCTCCGTCATTCGTGACTCGTCGTTGAGCCTGGAAGAACAGGCCGCAAACACGCCTTCCCGCAGACTCGGTCCGACACTGGTCAGAGGGACTTTGCGGATGGCGGGCACTGACGCAGCCTTGCTCATCAACGCGTCCGGTCAGAAAGTCCTGTGTCTTCGTCCCGGCACGAATGACGTCGGGTTCCTGCCTGCCGGCGTCTATTTCGTGTGTCCGATGCGGAAGCATGCCGGCTCCGGCCAACCTAATCCCACAAAGGTCGTGGTGCAGCGGTAAGGAGGAATCACGAAGACGTTGTGCGCTGCAATGATGGTGCTAGCACTAGTATTTCCGGCGTCGGCGAATCAGTGGCAGATTGAGGTAGTGGACACGTGCGGGTCATGGGCGAAACTGCAACTCAAGACAGCGCCGGACGGGGTTGTCCACTTGCTCTACTGCGACGGCAACCTCGTCCTTCATCACGCATACAAGGATAGCCTGTGGCATCATGAAGTTGTGGATACGTTTCCATCGCTTGCCGGTTGGGACATGGACTTAGGCAGCCACAATGAGCTTGGTCTCGCTTTGGACTTCAGGAATGGGAGCGTAGGTCTCCTCGTCAGGCAAGACGCTGGGTGGGTGATGGACTCCGTACCAATAACCGCTGCTAGCTGGGATGCCCTCCTGTCGTGGGATTCTGCCGGTAACCCTGCCGTGGCTTACGTCAAGAGCAAGGGCGTGGTGGGGTTTGCAGGTCGCTCGGACTCAGGGTGGGTTTGCGACACCATAACGATAGATCCCACCGGATCTGTGTACGTTCGAGGTCTTGTCCATGATGCCCAGGACGATCCCTGCGTCATGGTATGGTATAATTACAGCCAAGGCAACGTAGTACTGCAGTATACCAGGCAAGACACGTCTTGGCTTGAGCAGACCGTGGACGCGCCGACGTGGCGCGGATCGGTGCAGCCGAGGGCGACGGCCCGTGACCCTGGCGGCATGGCCGCTGTCTGCGACAACTGGACTGATTATTACGGTAGCGGCGGAGTCGGGTTCAGGTACGCGACTGTCAATGTCAAGAGTTCTATCGAAGACAGCACGCAGGTGCAGGTTGCTGCACTGGCAATTAGCGCCACAGGCGAGCGGCACGTGACCTACTTGGACCAGAATACCAGCGGTCCCCTGAAGCATGCGTGCTACACCGGTAGTGGCTGGACCAAGGACACGGTCCTGAACGGCAACATCAGTCTCCTTGGGGGTATTGACTTTCTGGATGAGTTGCCAGTTATCGCCTTCTACGAGCCAGGAGCAGGAATCTGCGTCGCGAGTATGTTGCCGTCCGGCGTTGCCGACCAACCGCAGACCACTCGCAACGGATTGCGAGTCTCCACCATCGTTCGGGGCGTGCTTTTCCTGCCGGAAGCTACAAGCCACAAGCCACAGGCCACGAGCTGCCTGATCGACATCGGCGGCAGGAAGGTGATGGACTTTGGAGCCAGGTGCGAATGATGTGCGGGCGCTGGCACCCGGGGTCTACTTCGTGCGTCAGGCGTCGAGCGTGAGGCATCAAGCGTCCAGCGTCAGCAAGGTCGTCCTGACCCAATAGGTCTCGTCTCGGGCAACGATCCGAGATCCCCGGCGGATTCCCGTCATGTCGCGTGCCGCTCTGCCCGGCAGCGGCCAACGCGCGAGATTGACTCCTGCTTGTCGCAGGGCTATGCTCACAACAACGACGCCGAGTGCGGCGGGGCAAAGGGAACCCGCCCACATGTCCTGCAGGCGCCAGTCTGCTTGGGTCACTTCCTTTTGGAGGTGTAAGATGTCACCTGACTCTGTTCGACGTTCTTTGGCTCGAACCATTTCCTCACACATCCGGGCCGTGCGACCCGTGGCCGTGCTGTTGGCTTTGTGCTGCTGCCTGTCGGCAGCTCACTCACAGTCGTTGGAGAAGACCATCTATCTGCCCGACTCGTTCGGCGGACTGACCAGCCCGCAGTGCCTTGTCTATGACTCTGCCAACAACACAATCTACGTCGGTGGCGTGTGCGGTAAGTGCGTGGTCGCAATTGATGGGACCACGAACCAGAGAATTGCACGAATCCCGGCCGATTCCGATGGGATGGCTCTCTGCTACGACCAGGTCAACAACAAAGTCTACTGCGCGAATTCCTCAAGCAACAACGTGACCGTGATTGACGGCGCGACTGACAGCGTCCTTACGACCGTGGCCGCAGGCCGCGGCCCTCAGGCCCTCTGCTGCAACCCGACCAATGATGAGGTTTGCTGCGCGAACTACGCGACCAACAACGTGACCGTGATTGACGGCGCGACCGACAGCGTGCTCGCCACCGTGGCCGCAGGTGGCCAGCCGCTGGCTCTCTGCTACAACATGACCAAAGACAAGGTCTACTGCGTGAACTATGGGAGCTGGACGGTGACTGTGATCGACGGCGCAGCCGATACCGTCATCGCCACCGTGACAGTAGGTAGTTTCCCTTGTGCTCTGTGCTACAACCCGCAGAACAACAAGGTATACTGCGCGAACGGGGGCCGGAGCGGATCCTGGGACTCTACAGTGACAGTGATTGACGGTGCAACCAACCACATCATCGCGACCGTGGTCACAGGCAGCTATCCTTGTGCCCTCTGTTACGACTCGCAGAGCAACAGGGTCTGCTGCGCGAACTATGCTAGCTGGAACGTGACTGTGATCGATGGCGCAGCCGACACAGTCGTCGCCACCGTGACCGCCGGCAGCAAACCTGGTGCCCTCTGCTACAACCCGCAGAACAACAGGGTATACTGCGCGAACTATGGTAGCAGCACCGTGACGGTGATTGACGGCGCAACCAACGTGGTTATCGCTACCGACACGGTCGGTGGCTGTCCTTATGCCCTCTGTTACAACCCACACGACAACAAGGCATACTGCGCGAACTATGGCAGCAGCACCGTGACCGTGACAGCCGGCGCGACCAACGGGGTCGTCGCTACCGTGGCGCCGGGCTGCAACCCCCAGGCCCTCTGTTACAACGCTACCAACAACAAGGTCTACTGCGCCAGCGATGGCAGCGGGACCGTGACCATCGTAGACGGCGCGACGAACGTGCTGAGGGCCTCCTTGCCGGTGGGGCGAGACGCGAGAGCTCTCTGCTATTCACCGGTCGCGAACCGGACGTACTGCGTGGACTACACGGGTGACAGTGTCTTCGCTATTTCCGGCGCTGGAGACAACCTGACGGCCTTGCTCGGAACAGGACTCCATCCGGTTGCGGTCGCGTGCGATTCGGCTACCGGCAAGGTTTACGTGGCGAACTACTCCGGCCAGAGCGTGACGGTCGCCGACTCCGCACTAAGGAGTTCGCTGGCCACCATTCCGGTCGGGCGCTACCCGGTCGCTCTGTGCCCTGATGCCGCCCGACACAGGATGTACTGCGCCAACATCGGCGATGCCTGCATCAGCGTTATCGACACTCGGACCGACAGCGTGGCGGCGACCGTTCCCGCGGGCAACCTGCCGGGAGCCTTGTGCCTGGGTATGTCGTCGGCCAAACTCTACTGCGTGAAAATGGACGGCACTGCCGCCGTGATATCTTGCGATTCCCTCAAGGTTGTCAAGACTCTCACTGTCGGCACGAGACCGCATGCACTCTGCTACAACGCGACGGACGACAAGATCTACGTCGCCAACGCCGGGGGCGGAGTGGCTGTGATAGACGCGCGGGTAGACACAATCTTGCGGACGCTCAGACCGGCGATTGACTTCTCTGCGGTGTGGCGCGCTGACCTCAGCGACCGCGTCTATTGCGCGGGCGGTGATTCCGTAATGGTGGTCGACGGCGCGTCTGACAGCATCGTTAAGGTGCTTGCCGTGGGGCACATCCCTGTAGCGCTGGCGTGGAACCCGCTGCAAGGCCGCATGTACGTGGCCAACTGCAGTTCAGCCACGATCTCCGTCATTCGTGACTCCACGTTGAGCCTGGAAGACCAGGCTGCAAACAGGCCTTCTCGCAGACTTGGTCCCTCACTGTTCAGAGGAGCTTTGCGACTGGCGGGCACAGACGCAGCCTCGCTCATCAACACGTCCGGTCAGAAAGTCATCGGTCTTCGTCCCGGTACGAATGACGTCGGTTTCCTGCCTCCCGGCGTCTATTTCATATGTCCGATGCGGAAGTACCCCGGCCCCAGGCAACCCAATGTTACCAAGGTCGTCGTGCAGCGGTAAGGAGGAATCGTGAAGATGTTGTGCTCGGCAGTAGCGGTGCTGGCGCTGGTATCTATTGCCTCGGCGAATCAGTGGCAGATTGAAGTAGTCGATACCTCAGGGACTTGGTCGAGACTGCAACTCGGCATAGCGCCGAGCGGAGTCATTCATCTGTGCTATTCCGATTCTGACCAAGTAGTATGCCATGCATACAAGGACAGCCAGTGGCACCAGGAGACAGTGGGCACATTCCCGTCATTAGAAGGGGACCGCTGGATCATGGACGTTGGCCGTCACAATGAGCTAGGCCTGGTTCTGAACTTCGTGGATGGGAGCGTGGGCTTGCTTGAAAAGCACGACTCGGAGTGGACCAGGGACTCCGTGCCGATTACGACATGTGCCTACAGCGCCTACCTATCATGGGATTCTGCTGGTCGTCCAACCGTGGCGTACATCAAGGAGTACGGTACCGCGGGCGTGATGGGCTATGCAGTTCGCTCGGATTCAGGATGGATCTGCGAAACAATCCCGATACCCAGAGCTTATATTGATCTACGCGGTCTAGTTCGTACCGACAGGGACGAACCCTGTGCGCTTTTGGACTTCCTGGGAGGAGGCTACCCTGCGGTCCTGTACATCAAGCAGGATGGGAGCGTGGCATCAATGCTGTTGAAAATCGGGGCTATTGCAGGTGAAAGGTGCATGCAGACGGACGTAAGCTGTCATCCGGCGTTGGATCGCGTCGACGGTGCTGAGTCCGGAGACGACTTCCCGTAGGCTTCCGTGCA
>DATJQV010000015.1 GCA_035505375.1 bacterium
GCCTTTGTCAAAGAGGAGCCAATCAAACCCACCGGGCATCGAGTACCGCTTACCGCCGACAATCGCGATCAAGTACGGGTACTCTGCCCCATAGCATTTGATGCGCTCGATCCCTTGGTAGAACCGAACTCCCGGCAAGACACGTCCAAGCGGAGTCGCAATCACTTCGCTGAGACCGTATTTGCTTGAAAGCGTATCACCCTGCGGCAGCGCCCGTAGTGTGACTTTGACTGTCTCTTCCTTCGGCGGCTTGCGGAGACATGCCGGTGCCGGAGAGAAGGCGAGCAGCACCAGAAACCCGACGACGACAAGCCCGGCGCGGAGGTCGCGACTGGCGCGAGGGTTCATTTTACTGAACCGCGTGACTTGGGATTCATGGATAGGGGAGATGGAAAGTTACGCACGCGGATGTAGACCAGGTCTGGTCGGAGGGCATCAATACCCAAATTCGGGCTCCTCGTGGTGCGGACCGAAGATGTACGAACCGCCTACTTCGAGGCCAAGGAGCAGTGTCGGCGAAGCAAGATGCCACGGATCGAGCAACTCGGCCCTGACTGTGACTGCGTACCATGTGTAGGTGGCACCGACAGCACAAAGGACGTAAGGGTGAGGTGGAAGCTCGTCCGGAATCCAGTTGTTGTGAAAGTAGGTTGCCGAGACATACGCCGTGCCTCGATTCCAAAGCTCGTTCGGAGTGAAGTCCCAATATACCCTTGCCGAAAGGGGCCAGGTGGATACCTCGTAGTACGCCCACGTCTGCGCCCAGGTGACGCCGGCGGTGACACCGATGTTATCTGTGACTTCTGCCCCTAGCTCGAGCCGTGCTCTCTGTTGCTCCGCATGCCAGTCGAACCCCACCTGCCCGCCCTCGAAGTACGCACCCGCGGACCACTCTATGAGCCCAACGTCGGCGGCTGCTCTCACGTTCGCCAGTGCGGTTGAAGCAACACACGAGAGCGCCAGGATGGCCACGGCAGCGACGCGGCCGCTGGAACGCCCGGGCCATCTGGACGTCATGCTGGACCTTGCCACGGCAGGATTACTTCCGCAGCGGGAAGCCGCATCAGTGAAGGGAGAGCCTCCTGCACGCGGGCGGGGATGAGGCGGTTGGGACAGCGGTCACCGCTTCGGAAGAGATTCGACGATGTTCACATCATACTCCTTGATGAGTCCCTTCGCACCCTTCCTGTACACAAGGTCGAACTGGCCGGTCCTGATATGGGAAGAAAAGTACCATTCCTCTTGTAGTCCGTTGATGACCACGTTGAGCTCAGCGTCGTATCGTACGGTGTTTATCACCTGCATTGTCCGCACTGCATCCAGGAAGGTGACGGAGTCTTCAACCGTCAGAACGACGAAGGCCTTCGCAAGCGCCATGGTATTCCTGTCGTCAACCCTCCGACCGGTGTCGAAGAGCAGCTGGTTGAAGTGGTAGGGCATCATGTAGCGCTTGCCGCCGGCAATCGCCATCAGATAGGGAGATGAAGGCAGTCTCCCGAAGTTAAGTCCTTCGTAGAATCGGGCAGCCGGGAAGGCACGTTCCAGCGAGGCCGATGTCACCTCGCTAAACGGGAACAAGTCCTTGAGAAACCCCGTGTCGTTCTTCTGGGCAGCAAAGTAGCTGGGCACCATCTCGGGAAACTTGTGAAGGACGTCCATGACCTCGCTCGCCGACAGCGGCCGTAGCGTTACCTTGACCTCTTCCTCCTTCGGCGGCTTCCGGCCCCAGGCCGCGGCAAGCGAAAAGGCGAGCAGCACCAGAAGCCCAGCAATGGCCAGTCTGGCGCGGATGTCTCTCGGACCCGACTCATTCATGGCTGGATTCCAGAACCCGCGAACGGGAGTTTGAATGGGGGAGACGTGTCAAATCGACGTGCGGAGTCGGACCAGTAGCTACCCATGACTCGGTCCGAGCACGGTCACGGCGTTCCCGTTGGGAACATAGATACGACTGCCGTCAGGCAGTACGGAAGGTGCGCCAGCCGTACCGAGAGGTAGCTGTCTAAGCGTGAAGTTGTCGTTCCGGCGGATGATGCTGACGGTCCCTCCGCTCATATCGTAGAGGCACCTGTTCCCGGGCAGCATCAGCAGGTACCGCGAGTCCAAGGCGATTGAGTCGATCTTGGCGAAGTCCGAGCATCGGTACAATTCCACTCGCCTGGCGTCATTGCACGCGACGTACGCAGTCTCACCGGTCGGGCTGAACAGGATGGACGTCGGACGGTCTCCGGTCATGAAGGTCTTCTCTACGGTGCGGTCGAGCGTGCTGATGACTGCTATCTTGTTTCTGCGCAGGCAGGCCACGTAGACGTGGCGCCCGTCGGGCGAGCAGGTCACCGCGCAGGGGCTGTCGCTCACCGCGATGCGCGCCACGGCTGAGCCATCACTCAATCGGGCAATTGAGACTTCGTTCTCGGTCTTGTGCGAAATACAGAACAGCGTGTCACCCGGAAGCAGGGCCATTCCGTCGGCAGCCGACGATAGCCGAAGCGTATCCATAGCCGAGTTGTCCGACGTTCGGATTACGGAAATCGACTTGCTGCCGTGGTTGCCAACGTACACTTTGTCGCCCGCGGCAGACGCGATGCAGAAGGACGGGTCGGACTGCACGCGTATGCTATTGGTGATGGAGTTAGTGCCGGGGTCCAGCACATAGACCGAGCTATCGTCACCGCTCGTCACGTAGACCGCACTCCCGTTCGGAAGAACGCAGGACCAAGTCGGGGTGTGGCCGAGTTGCAGCGCCGCATAGATGCTGTCAGGATGCATCAGCGTCTCGGGGACAACGTGCACAGTGCAGGGATTGGACCAATTGCCCCACCGTGCCGTGCCAAAATCGGGATCGTTCAGTTCCCGGCACTTAACTATGTAGGTTCCCTGCGCAGTGTAGACGTGTGCGTACTTCGTGTCTATGCCGGTCCACTCTTCCTTTGGGTTGTCGCCCCAGTCAAAGACGACATTAGTGGCGTTTATGTCCGTCGCCCTGAAGACGGTTCGGGTGTTTGTCCAACCCGAGTCGGGACCAACAAGAGTGGGCGTTGGCGGCTTGGGGGTGATGCAGCCCGGCAGCGCCATCAGCGCAGCCAACAGAACGAGCGTCGCAGGGATGCGGCCGCCGGAACGTCCGGGCCATCTGGACGTCATGCTGGACCTTGTCACGGCTGGATTCTAGAACTCGGCAACGTGGATGTCAAATGGCCGAGGGTCCGGTCAATCCCCAATCTACAATCCTCAATCCGCAGTCCACAATCCTCAATCTACAATCCAAAATCTAAAATCCTAAATCACCGTTCTGTTCGTGCCGGGCTAGTGCCCGAGCAGGGTTCCGTTCCGCAGCAGCAGTTCGTTGAGGTTCAGGGCGAAGGAAAAGCGGTAGTTCTTGTGCATGTTGAGGTAGAAGAGGGTGTTGTCCTGACAGAAGTCCACCCTGAAATAACGCAGGTCCAGACCGAGCCCCCACGTCAGCCCCTCGCGCTTGTCGCTGGTGTCCGCGCTGTTCGAGTAGAACCAGCCCCCGCGCGCGGCCAGGAACGGCAGCGGCCTGACTTCGATGCCGACCGAGTGCGTGGGATAGGTATCGAGGAACACTTTGCGAAGGTCGTAGAAGACCGACGCGCCCCAGTTGTCCATCAACCAGTCATGGGGGAAGTAGCGCTCGGGCACCGAGAAAGGGAAGTCCTTGAGCCCGAAGTCCTGCGCCGTCACGGTCCAGCCGACTCCGGCGTCCACCAGCGCGGGCAGAGCGTCGGTTGCGCTCAGGTCGCTGTACTTGATCCTCGTACCGACGTTGCTCACTGCGACGCCGATGCTCGGTGAGCCCAAGCAGGTCTGCGGCCGGGCGAGCACGCCTACGTCGCCCGCGAATGCGCTGGTGGTAAAGACAATCGACGTGTCGTAGATTCCGGGCTCGACGGCCCAGACGTGGTGCGACCCGTCGTATTCAAGGTCCAGCCCGAATCCAAGCCAGTCGGAAACCATCGTTGATGCTGTTACGCCGGCATCCCATTCATAATCGGACGAATAGCGGTCGCCGTAGTGAACGCCGCTCGTGAATACACCGACATTGACGGTATTGAGGAGCGGGATGATCCCGACCGCGCTCCAATAGTCGGTCGGCTCACCCCACGGCATTCCGTTAACCTCGGCGCCGGCTTCAGCGGACTTAAGGAACGCCGGCCCGGCCGGATTGTAGAACACGCCGTCCGCAGTCCCGGGCAAAGCCGCGCCAATGCCGGCCATCGCGCTCTGCCTCGCACCACGGTAAACGGTCAAAAAGGAAGCGCCGTAGTCATAATCAGCCGACGCAGTTGCGACGATCAACAAAAGACCGGTCAGAATGATGGACTTCATGATTCCTCCTGCCCCGCGGCCGGGGCTGTCAAACCGGCGGGCCGAATCTGCCTAGATGTCCCGAAGCTTCACGAAACAGGGTGCCTGTCCCTGGCTTCCCGCAAGACTAGCCACCGTCTATGGCTTGGCTGGAACGGCGGGCAGTTTGACGTCAGCCCGAGTCATCGTACCGTCCTCCGCGAACTGCGGGCTGATCCTTATTCGTTCCGTCCGGACAAGTCTATCCTCTTCTTGAACCTCGAATGAAACCCACGGCTGGGTGTACACCCTGAATATGGAGCCATTCTGTAGTGCGTCGTCCGGCTTCTCCGCGACTCTCTTTGCCAGCGTGTCGCGAATGTCCTCGGATACCACAGTGATGTTAGCGTCCTTCTCCTTATACACGATATGCTTCTGTCTGGCGACGAAGTTATCTACGACCAAGGCGATGTCGTACTTCGCGCCTCTGTCGAAGTCGAACACGCTCTGCTGCAGAAGGGTCACCAGCCTGCATTCTATTTTGGTGAGGTTGAGCGCCCCCCATTGGTAGCGAAGTTGTTTGAACGCGGCCTTATCGAGATCGACCTCCACATCGCTCAGCACAGCCAGGCGCGCGCCGTCGCGGCCATCCTCGAGGAGTGGTATGCTGTCGCCAATCCGAGGCGTGACCTCGCGCTGAAGTGCTAGCAGCACCGCCGTCAGGTTGAGACCTTTCCGTCCATCCTTGGTTGAGTAGAGGTCATAGACCGGGTCGGGTCGTACGTCCTTGCCTATTGTGATGCCCAGTTCTAACGTGCGAGGGAACACATCGACTAGCGGAATCGCCATTGCGCCAGGCATCCGCAGATTCGTCATCTTCGATGCGAAGACGTGCAAGTAGAAGTGGATGGCCCGACCCGGCAGTCCCCATTCCTCGGAGGTCAGTTCACGCACCACGAATATGTCGATGCCCTTGGACTTGGCGTAGTCCTTTGCGCCTTCCTCATAGCCCGAGGTGGTGAACATGACGCCTTTGGATGCGTTCACGTCCTCGACCGTTGCGAACAGGATGTCGATTCTGCTTCTGTCCACCCTGTCTTTCCATCGCTTGCACTCGACGACAGTCATGTACGAGTGCAGTTTCGTGCGGACCGTGATCAAGACATCGATCTGACGTGACGCCCCGGATTTACCTTGAAGCATCACGTCGTGTTGAACAACGAGATTGGGGTCCTCGGCATATAGATCCCTCACGAAGAACTCGAAGTCCTTCCAGTCTATCAGCTTGTCAAGGTAGGGCATCTATCGCCCCGATTCGAGCAGCCGTCCGACATAGGATACAAGGGTCGTCGTTAGTTGCATGACGCAGTCTGCGTCTATACGGCTGAATGTTGTGTGCGAGGCATGGTGGGGCTTGCTCGTAAGCGCCCACAGGGTACCTGCCATTTCGCTGACAGCAGCGCGCTTCGCCTTGTCCAGGACGCCGGACAGATGCTGCTCGACGTAAGCAGCCGTTCTGTCCTTGAACGACGGTTTCTGCGGAAGTCCCTTGAGCTTCGTGGACTTTGGGATTATCTCGATTGCCTTGCGGCATTCCGCCACGCAGAGGTCATAGAGGCCGTTCGTGTAGTGGGCCATTGCGGTGGCCAGATGTGTAGTCGACCTTGAGAGACTATCACCGGTCAAACTCGGTCGAGCAATCTCAACCAGCCAACTGCTTCCATACCCGACATGCGGAAGCACGCGCTCCACCCATACGGATCTCGGTATGCTGAACCGGAATTCCAGCCTGCCAGTTGTGAGAGACACGATCGGGGGTTCCTCCCGGAGGTCCGGCTCAGGACTTGTCGGCACGGGCAGGTGCTTGGCTACCAATGTGGTAAGCCGGGCCGATATGTGCATGTCGCCGTCGCGCGCCGCCTCAAGGGCGTGGAGTCTTTCTGCGTCTAGCTGGACTTTGATGTACTCATAGCTTTCATGACTGCGTAGCGTCGAGACAAGAAGAGGCGGCGACTGGACGTGGGCAAACGCCCTTTCTTGGTTCTGTTGCCCTGCCGCCACGTCACCCCACACGGATATCAGCGTGTAGTGTCGGGTCAGCCTCGGTCCGGCAGCATCGTCAGTCCTCGATTGGACGCTCTGCATTGTCCATATGGCCGGTATTTCCAGTAAGGGCAGCGTGCGGCCGCCGGAACCGCGAACTGCCGCTGCCTCAATGTTCACCTTGCCGATATGATAGTTGTCCACCTGTATGGAGAAGTCTGGCATGAGCTAGGTCTCCCTTTTCTGGGTCGATCGTCGCGCTGCGCCTCGGCGGGCCCGAGACGGCGACCGGTCGCTGACGGCAATGGGCTCGGTGTCCGACGTGGCATTGGTGAGTTCGAGTTGAGCGTGGCCGTTGTGGACGTGCTTGGGCGCTTCCTTGAACGTAGCCTGAAGGGGTGGGACATCAAGGCCTTTGCCGGCGAGCAGTTCGGCAATCGTGCGGAGTTGTATGCGCGGGTAGTCGCCGTTCCAGCCCGGCGAGTGATAGAAACCAGCGTCAGCGGCTTCAGTACGCATGGGCTGTGACGGCTCTTCCATCGTAATCAAAACGCCGATTGCAGCCTGCTCCCGGTCGAGCACACCGCGGAGGTCGCGTACATGCGCCACGCCCGTATGCCCGGCCTTGACAGAGAGAATCACTTGCTTGGTTTTACCTTCGTCCTGCTCGTCATGGAAGTAGATGCGGCCGTCAATGCCTTTGTCCGCGCCTTTCTTGCTTTCGGCCGGGCGGGCGTCCACCAATCCGAGCGCCCACCACTGGAACTGGTATGGGTCCTGTTTTGCCAGCGCCTCAGCTCCGGCCACGTCGGTAGGCTCACCGACTACCTGAAACTGCGCGTCCTTCCCGAACGTGTCGAAGAGACGTTTCTTCATCAGTGTGATGGCCAGATGCGTGACGTCGATGCCTATCCAGCGGCGGCCGAGCCGCTGGGCTGCAATGATGGCAGTGCCGCAGCCACCGAAAGGGTCGAGCACCACACCGTCTTTGGGGCTGCTCGTCTTGATGATTCGCTCGAGCAGCGCCTCCGGCTTCTGGGTCGGGTAGCCCAGCCGTTCGCCGGTTCTGATGCCGCGCAGCATTTCGATGTCGCCCCACCAGTCCTGCACAGGAACGCCTTTGCTCTCGTCGAGATAGCGTTTCTCGTACGGCATCCCAGACTTGGAGTAGACCAGCTTGCCCGCTGCGTCGAGCTGGGCCATCCTTTCCTTACTGTAGCGCCAGTAGCGGGTCACGCCCTTCCACTCATAGTGCGGGTTGCCCTTCGCGGCTCCGCCCGGCCCGGTGACGTCAGCCTTGTTGAACAGCCGCCCCGTCACCGGTTCGACGTTGCGATACCAGTTCTTGACCGTGCTTTCAGGCAGCGGGAGGTGAATCGCGTTGAACGTCGCCGTTTCGGTCTTGGTGTAAAACAGGATGACATCGTGGATTCGGCCAAGGTGAGTAGCGCCCTGCTTGGCGTCGCTGTGGGCGTCTGATCGCTTCCACACTATCTCATTCACGAAGCGCTGCGGACCGAACACGGCGTCCATGAGAATCTTCAGATAGTGGCTGGCGGTAGGGTCGCAGTGCAGGTAGATGCTACCAGTCGGCTTCAGGACGCGTCGGAGTTCGACAAGACGTGGGGCCATCATCGCAAGGTAGGCGAGCATGTCGTTGGGGCCAAGGTAGGTGCGGAAGGCCTGCATCGCCTGGCTCACCTTGCCGCCTGCCTCCACGATTTCCTTGTACGCGTGCGCCGCGGCTTCATCCCACTGCCAAGTGTCTTCAAAAGCGTGAATCTGCGCCGCAGACTGCGAGCCGTTGCGTTCCTTGAAGAGGACGTTGTAGTCTTGATTGCTCTTGAACGGCGGATCGAGATAGATGAGGTCAACCGACTCATCCTTGACGTAACGACGCAGGATGTCAAGGTTATCCCCGTAGTACAGCAGGTTAGGCTGATTCCCGTCTGGCATCGTTGGTGAGGATAATCGGTATTACCTCGCAGTCAAGCCGAGAGCCGCAGAGCCGTTGTGGCTGAAACTCAGCACCGGGATAGGAGCCGTCATAAGCGTCGGGATAAGAGCCCTCATAAGCGCCGGGATAAGAACCCTCATAAGCGCCGGGATAAGAACCCTCACAAGAGCCGGGATAAACGCCGTCACAAGAGTCGGGCTAGACGCCGGCATAAGAGCCGGGATAGACGCCGGCATAAGGGTCGGGATAAACGCCGGCATAAGAGCCGGGATAAGAACCCTCATAAGAGCCGGGATAAGCGCCCTCATAAGCGTCTGGATAAAGTCCGGGGTAGACCTCCCCCCAACGACGGGGGGGCGGGAAATCAGCACTTAGCTCAACTTTCTCTTGTACAAAAACGCGGAAACCGGGTTATTACTATATGAGGACGGTCAATCGAATGCGGAATAGGAGCGAATCATGAGCCAGTTTGTGCTTGACGAACGGACGCGGGCAGTGCTGGACCGCGTAAGGAACAGCACGGCCACGCTGTCGGTGTACGACATGCCGTCGGACCTGGCCGAGGCCGCGGTGTGGGAGATAGGTAAGATAGTGCTGGAGGACCGGCATCTTCCGCTCGTGCAATACAATACGTACCGATGGTATCTGCGCGAGCTGTCGAAGCTGCTCAGGACCAAAGCCGATTGGGAACTCGCCCTGGAGCTTGAGGTCTGCCTGCGCAAGTGGGTCGGGTACAAGTTGGACCTTGGCCTGCTGCAGGTGCTGTTGTGTGAGTGCTGCGACCGTATTGCGGCGATGACTCCCGAGCAAGTGGAGGATAAGGCTGAGACAAAGGTCGAGGCCGGACATGGGGGGACGTGTGAGTAGCCGGATGCCGAAGCAGCCGGGGCACCGGCACTCGAGCAAGTTGCTGCGGGAGGTTGTGGCGGCGGTGGTGCCGGCGGATGCCTGCGAGCGGTACATGCCGTTTGCACGCGAGTTGTACGTCTCGTTTCACGGTAGCCGAAAACAGGGGACAGTCCCACGGCGCGCCTGCGTCCGACTCGGCGCGGTACAGTCCCCGTTTTCGCCCGACTTTTCCCGACGTACCAAACTGGTCGTGCAGAAGTGGTTTGTCCGGGGACTTTCCGGACATCTGATGTGGCTGATTGGGGAGCGCATGCTGGGTCGGATGTATCCTGAGGCGCGCCCCTATTATCGCCCAAACTGAAGGAGGAAGACAATGAGTAACGATCCTATCCGACAGGCCGAGAACTATGAGGTCAGTCTGCGCCTTGGTGTGAACGGTCAGCTTTCCGAGGACCAAATACGGACGCGGGTTCTGAGCTTTAGCAGGGCCGCCGCGGAACAGGCCGGGCTGGTCTCGGCCGTGCGGCAGATACTCTGCAGCGCAGGCATCGTGCCGATGATGTTTGCGTACTACTACAGTTTCTCTCGCGAGCTGGCCAAGTTGACGCGGCGAGAAACGTCGACCGAGTTGCAGCAAATCGAGATGATGTCCCTCGTGACGAAATGGTCGATGCGCGGTCTTGACCGGCCGGTGTTGCTGGCGATAGCAGCGGACATATACAACATCCCGGCCGCCGCGCCGGACGCCACACGTCAGGATGAGTCCGGCCGGCATGAATGATATTGACTGTTGACTGTTCGTTGGGCATACTGACGCACAAGGTTGGTACGGTTCGCGATGGTCCGGCCGGGCGATAAGGCCCGTTCTGCCGGCATAATACGAGGTTGGAATGGAGACGATCATGTCAGTATCCGCAAAGGCCCGGGACCGGGCCGCCGAAAACGAAAGCGACCTCGCCCTCGTGCTGAGGGCGCAGGCCGAAGACCCATCCGCAAAAGCCGAACTCTGGCTCCGCTACCGGGACGAGTTTGTTCACTGGGTACGGCGCTGGAATCATCTCAACCAGTGGGAGGACATATTCGTCGATAGCGCCGCCTCCCAGCTCATTGAGGTCCTGGACAAGTACCGGCCCGGCGGGTCGGCCTTCAGCTCCTGGGCGTACACCGTCGCGCGCACCAGTGTGCTGAAGCAGGTCCGCGACCTCTCCGTCAATCACCCGGATGTTTCTCTCGATACCGTCATGGGCGAGTCACTGGCCGTTTTCTTCGGGCCGGAGACCGCTTTCGTGGTACGCCGCATCCGGGAAGAGGCATATCGCCTGTTAGGTCTGAAAGGGGCGGCGGTACGCGGGCGCTTCTATGAGGACAAGACCGACGACCAGATTGCGGCCGAATACGGAACGACCCGCCGGGTAGTCGGCTACCGTCGCCGGCAGGGTCTGGCCGAGATGGCCGAGCATCTCCGTGACGTTTCCTGCATGTTGGATTGTACAAAATCCCTCTTTCCGGGTTATTACTATATGACAACCGATGAGCAGGAAAACGAAGATGCCCAACCGGGCGGAAAGGAAGGTGAGTAGCTGTGATAGATCCCTCAAGAAGGATCGAGAACTGGGACGCCGGGTTCGATACGACCGCGATCAAGGCCAAGACCGACAAGAAGCGGCCGAAGATGCTCGAACACGTCAGCTCGGTGCAGCCAATGCTGGCCGCGATGGAGCTGCAGGTGAAGCAGGTCTGCGACGGAGCCGGGTGTTCGATTATCCAGTACCCGTTCTATCTGTGCTTCGGGCGCGAGATGTGGAGCCTGACGCGGAAGGACGTGTCGGGCGAGTCGATGGCGCAGGAAGCGGCAACGCTGATCGCCAAGTGGGTGGCGCGTGGGCTGGCATCTCCGGTGCTGCAGGCCATACGCAGCGACGTGTTCAACGTGGGCGCGCCGATCAGCCCGTGACGGCGTGCCACTGTGCGGGCGGAGCGCCGCAGCCGGGCTCCGCCCGCGACGCTGAATTCGGATGGGGGAGACCTAATCGTTTATCGGGGAGGTGATGAACATGCTCTACATAGTCCGAGCGCTGGTCTTCCTGCTGCAGACCGCTCTGAACGCGTCCGGCATGACCATGACGCTCGCGGCGGCGGACAACGCACCGCAGGGCGGCACTGCGCTGGGCACGGCACCGGCCCTGTCCAAGCCGGTGCGTACGCTGGTGATAACCAGGGGTCAGGGCGAGACGCTTACGACCTTCTGGACCGGCTACTGGACGCTGGCGACCTAGCCTTCGGGTGCAGTCGGGGCCGCGCCGATGAAGCGCGGCCCCCGCGTTGAAGTATGAGACAAGGCTGACAGCTTGACTTGAGATGGTGCACCACTATAATCGGGCGTTGACGGATACGACCACAAAGGAAAGTGAATCGAGTGCCGGCGAACGGGCGAGTTCGGATGCTATCCTGTATGCAACGCTGGGGTACATCCCGCTGCTCTTCTTTCTGCCTTTGTTCGTGGGGTCGAGAGAGCCGTTCGCCAGATTCCACGGCCGGCAGAGCCTGGTCATGTTCGCGTTCGTGTTGTTGTTCAACCTGCTGGTGAGCATCACCGACCTGGTGCTCGGTGCGATACTCGGCAGGATGTTCCTGATCGGGTTCTTCTTCAAGGCCGTGGCCTGGCTGATTCACTATCCGGCCGGGTTGGTCGTGGCGTTGGCATACGTGACGCTGGTCATCATGGGTATCGTGAATGCCGCCACCGGCGAATACTGGCGTATTCCGGTAGTGGGCGCGTACGCCGAGCGGCTGAGGTTGTAAGGCCTGGGCCGACATGAAATGAAGGAGTTGTAAATGGACGAGACACCGAAACCCGAACAGTCCGTGACGCCGCCGCCCGCAGGCGGTGACGAGGTAGCACAGGCCAAAGGGACAGCCTGGCTGTCTTACCTGTGGATACTCTGGCTGATCCCGCTGCTGACCATGAAGGAGAACGCCTTTGCGAAGTTCCATGTGAAGCAGGGCATCATACTCACCATCTATGGTTTTGCGGTGGGCATAGTCGGCGGCGCGATACCGTTCCTCGGGTGGTTCATCATCGCGCCGGTCGGCTCGGTCATCCTGCTTGTGCTCATGATCATGGGCATCGTCAATTCGCTCAACGGCAAGTACTGGAAGTGCCCGCTGGGCGTGGCAGTTCTGGCCGAGAAGTGGTTTAAGTTCTAGAAGCGCTGCACGCAGGCCAGGATCATCGTTATCTGAGGCTGTACGATGGTTGAGGCGGCGAAATACGACCAGCCGGTAACTGCGCTGCCCGCGGTCACGGACGTCAAACAAGCCAAGTGGCTAGCTTGGCTGTCCTACCTGTGGATTCTGTGGTTGGTTCCGCTGTTCACGATGAAGAATAACGCTTTTGCCAAGTTCCACGTGAAGCAGGGCATCATACTCACCTTCTACGGGATTGTGTTGAGCGTGGTCGGCGGAGCAATAGCGCTTCACTATGAGCGGTGGCCGCTCGGTTGGTTCATGCTGTATCGAATCGGTTCGCTAATCATCGTGCCGGTAGGCTTCATCATCCTGCTGATTCTCGCAATCATGGGCATGATCAACTCGGTCAGCGGCAAGTATTGGAAGTGCCCGCTTGGAGTCGGGGTCCTGGCCGGGAAGTGGTTTAAGTTCTAGATTCAGCTTTCACCGTCGAGGAGAGACGCCGCCTTTGGGCGGCGTTTCCTTAGTCTGAGCAATCCACATTTCTATCCACCCCTGCTTCCGATAATATAGATTATGTAAACTAGACGTGGAGAACTCCTTGGGTCGCCGAACCAAGCGTATGACGTTTAGGAGTTGGTGGCGGACCGGTAAATCTGCGCGAGTGTCTCCCCCGCACGGGGCCAGAGGTAGTTCTTCATGATGCGTTCGCGCAGGGCGGAGTCTTTCTTGCGGGCGAGAGTCTGTTCTATCGCGTTCCGAATCGATTCTTCCGACGCCGGTTCGAGGTAGGCGGCAAGGTCGGCGAAATACTCCTGCGTCCCACCGTAGCGGGTTATGCAGACTTTCGCGCCGGCCAGCCCGGCTTCGAGCGCGGCGAGTCCCGGGGTTTCGTATAGCGACGGCAGGATAAAAGTGTCGCAGGCCGCGTACGCAGATTCGAGCAATGGCGAGTCAGGGGCAAGCCCGGGTATGACCTTGATGTTGGGCGAATCGGCCACCAGCTTCATACACTGGTTGGCATACCCGGTCTCGGATACCGGGCCGATGAGCACGGTCGGGACGTTCAGGGCTTTGGCCGCCTTGAGCATGGGGAAGACGTTCTTGCGTGCCGGGCCGACGTGGCCCACGTAGAGGACGAAGTCGCGCAGGCCGTACTCCTTTACGAACAGGTCCGGGGTGGCATTCGCAAACCTCTCCTCCACGCCGTTCGGCAGTTCGTGCATCTTCGTTTGTGGCACACCGAAGCCTTTGGCCAGCATGTCCATCTCGTCCATGGTGTCAGGCAGCACCAGTTCAGCCATGTCGCAGAGTTCTTTGCAGAACATGTGCTCGGTCCAGAACCCGCCGCGTTGTCTGACTTTGCCGGCAAGCCCGATCGCGGTCGCGACTCGTGCCGGACTGTGGCGGGAGTAGAACACCGGCGTAACCACAAGCTTCATGCCCAGGCCGTGCATTGAGCGGCCAAGGTGGTACGTGCCGACGTGCGAGCCGAACAGGTGGAAGAAAGCGAAATCTTTGAGGTCGTAGCGCTTCCAGGGATCGAACAGTTCGACCTCGACCCCGAGCTTTGCCAGTTCGCGCGCCAGCGAGCGCATTTGCACTTCTACGCCGCCGCCAAGCACGGTAATCGCGGAGAACGAACCGAAAAGAACCCTCATAGCGCAGGACGCAATTCCCAAGTCCCGAATTCCCAATTCCTACTTGCGGACTCAGGCTTTGGCATTTGGTATTTCGTCATTGATTAGGAATTAGGAATTGGTCATTCTCGTTCGGAACTATACCCTAGCCGCGATGGCCCTGCAAGTTCTTCTGTGCGCGACGCCTCAGGCTGCGCGCATGCAACAGGAGGCTGGGTTTGCGGGTAGTGAGTTGCTTGCGGTCGAACGGGATCGGTTCAGGCAGCGCGTGCCATTTGAGCCCGGCAAGGTCGTGTTTGCCCGAAGCAGCCGGCAGCGTGGCAAAACGCTCGCCCTGCTCCACAACAATCGGGACGTCGCTATCTTCCGTGTTTACAGTTGCTTCCAAGACATTCTCGGAAACGCTGGCGCTCCAATGCAGCCGCTCGCGACGCTGCCACCACCGCGCAAACTGGGTCATGGTCGTCGTCGCGCCGCACCGTTCCTTGGCGTAGTGAAGTACTTCTGCCAGCAGGTCGCTGAACTGGGCGATACGCTCGGGGTGGTCGTAGAGGATGCAGGGTTCACGGCGGGCGACCTGCAGGTCTATCACTGAGCGGAAGTAGGCTGCCATCTGTTTCTCGTCGGCGCGGGCAGCAACCAGCCTGCCGAGGCAAATCGGATGGACCGGCACCTGCAGGACGCGGCTGAGACGAGGAGCCAGAAGCGAGGCGTGAGGAGTTTGGTCAGAGCGGTGCTTCACCCTTCTCGATTCACTCTCGACGACCGGCCGGAAGGGAAGGTCGTCGTAGGCAAGACAGAACTCGGAGGAGTATTCGAAGCCGAGTTCCTCAAATGCCCGGTTGAGGTTTGGGTTCCATTCGCCAAACGGCGCTACTACGCCGCAGGGCTTGAGGCCGGCGTCGGCCATCGCCTCCTTTGCCGCGCGGAAGTTGTCGAGGTTGTGCTCATGGTCGGGGTAGACCGTGTGGCGCATGCAGTGCAACTGGATGTCGTGGCCCTGGCGAGCCAGGTCAGCGAACAGGTCGAGATGCGCGCGGTGCTTGCCCACGTTCACGAACCAACTGAACTTCATGCCGACCCGCTCGGCAAGCCGGGCGACTGCCTCAAGGTCGCGCCGCGGACCGAAGTCAGTGTCAACCCGGAATGCGAAGACGCTTGAGGTCCGGCCGGGGTGTGTGGCCAGGTGGACGTAGGGCAGGCCCCGGTGTGCCAGCAGCGCTCTGAGGCAGTTGCCGACGAGCCTGCGCACCTCTCCCCTGCTCGCGCGCGCCACCGTGTCGTAGGGCAGCCGTGGAGTACGAGCGTAGAACTGCTTGGGCCCGTAAGCAACCGTGCTGAGCACATCGAGCACACGGAATGGCAGTATTATGCAGAAGCCACGGCCAACCGGCGCCGTGCGGATTGCCATGTCGCCTGAGTCCGCAGTTCCGACGTTCGCGCCGGAGAGTATCGTACCGGCAGTGTCGGTATCGACGATTCCCACGTTGCGGAAAAGTGCAGACTCACCCTCGGGCGCTATCCAGCGCAGACGCCTGTTCTCGGGCGTGAACTCGAGCCAGACACCGGCGGCATTGATACCCGGAGCAAGGAGGCCGCCGCCTGATTCGATGTGTTGCCATATCCTCTGCGCATGCAGGGCGCCCGGTTCCTCGTTGAGTATGACCACTGTCCGGCCGCCGATCCGCGAACCGGTGTGGAAGCAGACGCCCTCCTGGCGCAGGAGTTCCACCCAATGGATGTCATCTTTCCAGAGCGTAATCATCCGTTCCCCGCCAGTCCTATGTCCTCGGCAGTAATGCCCCGCAGCAGCAGGATGAACACGGAATAGGTTAGAGCCCCGAAACCGATGCACCCGACCAGGTTCATGTGGCGCAGGAGGTAGATGACGACCGTCATGGGCACAACCGCCGCTACCGGCGCGAGGGCCCTCAGGTCGAAACTGGGCTTCGTCAGCTTCAGCAGGTCTCGCCCCATCAGGCCGAGCAGGACCACCTCGCCGGCGACGATGGCCAGGGCCGCGCCCATGGAACCCGAAAGCGGAATCGCGACCAGGTTGAAGACGACCGCGGCTCCCACTCCGATCGCCGTGTTTCTCAGGAACCGGCGTTCGCCGCCGGCGGCGAGAAGCGTGTACCCGGCGAGACTGCTGAACATGCTGAGCGGCAGGAACCAGACCATGATACGCAGGACCGCGAAGGCCGCCACGTACTCGGAGCTGAATACGGCCCCCAGAATCGGCCGGGCAAGGACGACCGCGCCGACACAGAATGGGGTGCTGACCGCGAGAATCAACCGCGCTGCCGTGCCGATGAGCTCGGGCAGGCGGCCGGGTTGGTCCTTGATGAACCGGGCGACTACCGGGAAGAACGCTGTGTAAAAGATGCGGTCCAGGGTCATGAGAAAGAACACCAGGCGGTAGGCGCTGTTGTAGATTCCGGTTTGCTGAAAGGTCGCGATGAGGCCGAGCAAGATCAGGCCGAGGTTGACGTGCACCTGAGTGAGGATCGATGAAGCCCCGATGGGCCAGGCCGACTTCAGCAGTTCCCGCCAGCGGTACGAGACTATCCGGAACCGAGGCAGGCCGAAACGCGGCACGTAACTCAGGAACAGCACGAGCCCGCCCAGAAATGTGGCCAGGCCGAACGCGACCGGCACGAGCAGCAGGTCGGAGGAATTCCGGACCAGGACAAGCGCAATGCCGAAGTAGGCGCAGTCAGTGACCACACGAGAGACCGAAACAAAGCCCATCTTCTCCGCGCCGATGAATACCCACTCAAACAGCAGGCTCTGGATGATCACTCCCGCGGCAAAGAGAACGAGCAGCCATCTCACGCTTGCCGGCTTGGGCAGGACCAGAGCAACAAGCCCCATCACCGCGGCCGCAATGACGCTGAGCAGCAGCCGCAATGGCACCACGCTGCCGACCAGTTCACCTGCCGTGGACCGGTCCTGCGCCACCGAACGGGTTCCGACCGTTGCCAGCCCGAGGTCGGAGAACACGGCACCGTAGGCCATGACCGCAGCGGCAAAGCCGACCTGGCCGAATCCATCGGCCCCGAGCCGGCGCGCCAGTAGCGCGACCGCAAGAAAACCGAAGATGCGCGACGCGGCCTCGCCGGCAAGAAGGTATCCCGCGTTCCTGACCGGTGTCCTCATCCGGCCAGCCCCGCGTACAGGTCGAGCAGCGCCTTCTCGGCGATTCCCCAATGGTAGCGTGCCAGCACCGCTCTCCTTCCTGCCGTTCCCTTTGTCCGGCACAAGCCGGGGTCGGAAAGCGCCTCGACCATGGCCGCGGCTATGCTCTCGGGCTTCTTCGGTTCGACGAGCCAACCTGAGTCGGCGTCCCTGACTACGGGGCCGATCTCCGGAAAGTCGCTCGCTATGACCGCAAGCCCGGAGCCCATGAACTCGAAGAGCTTGTTCGGCTGGCCCGTGTAGTCGTTGCCGCGTTCCGGCTGAAACAGAATCAGGCCGGCCAGGCAGGGCCGAATCGCATCGAACATGTCCCGGTAAGCAAGAGAGCCAAGGAACTCCACGTTGGATTGAATTCCCTGCGAGCGAATGAACTCCCGCGACCACGTCTCGATGTCGTCGCGCGGGTCGAATTCACCGATGACCCGCAGCCTCACATCGGGAAACCGCTGCACGACCGGCACGAGCGCCTCAAGCAGCTTGTGAAATCCGCGCGGGCGGCTGACAAGTCCGGTCCAGGCGAACCAGGGCTTGCGCTCGGCCGCTGGTTCAGGCAGCAGGTCAAGCGGCGGGTAGTTCGGCACAAGCACGGGGACGCAGCCCTGCTTCTTGAAACGTTCGGCCCGGGTCAGGTTGGTTTCGATAACGGCGTCTGCGTCGCGGCAGGCCCTTGTCTCAAGCCGTGTCACCGCGAGCCAGCCGAGCCAGCGGACCGCCAGCGATTGGTCCTTGCGGTCGAGCCGCATCCGCGGGAACCACTCGCTTGATTCGTACACGACCCTGATCTCAGTTCGGCGACGTTTGAGTGCGAGCCCGGCCCTGAGCGTCCACGGGTCAAGGCACTGATAGATGTCGCACGACTCTTCTCTTGCCGCGCGGGCCACCGCATTGATGAGCTCGGGTTTGGGCCGGCGCGCTTTGATGACCAGCCTGACTCCTGATTCCGACCGAGTCTCATCTTCATCTCCCAGGCCGACCAGCCGTACGTCGTAGCCCGCGCGCGCCAGCGAGACCGCCTCCCGGTCAAAGAAACGGCTGTATCGGGCTGGGTGTGAGGTCGTCGACAGGCAGACCCGCAGCGGTTGCCCGGGCTGGCTCAAGACGGCTGTTGCTCTGGCTGGGAAGGCGCCGGCTGCTCGCCTGATTCAGGAGGCTTCACTGCCGGCTTCAACTGTCCCAGCACGCGCAGACATTCCCGCGCGGTGTTGGTGTGGATTTCAGCCGTGTCCGTCGGGTCATGCGCGTAGCCGCCGGCAGTGACCGGCACGACCGGGATTCCCCGTTTGTAGCAACCATCGATGACTATCCGGTCACGGAAGGCCAGACCGCGCTTGGTCAGGCGCAGGGCCCCGAGCTGGTCGAACTTGAACGGGTCGGCTCCGGCCACGTAGACCACGAGCTCGGGTTTGTGCTGTGCGAGTATCTTGCCCACGACGCCCTGCAACTGCTCGTTGTAGAGTTCGTCGCCCGTTTCTTCGTCCAGCCCGATGTCGTAGTCGGAACGTTCCTTGACCGGGTAGAGACGTTCCTGGTGAATCGAGAAGGTGAAGACTTTGGTGTCGCCCTGGAATATCTTGGCGGTGCCGTTGCCCTGATGCAGGTCGCAGTCGATGACGGCGGCCCGCTCGATGCGCTTCTCCTGCTGCATCTTGCGGATGCCGACGGCGATGTCGTTGATGTAGCAGAATCCCTCGCCGTGGTCGGCGTACGCATGGTGAAACCCGCCGCCGAGGTGCATCGCGATCTTGTCCTCGAGCGCAAACCGGCAGGCCGTCACGGTCCCGGATGCGAAAAGCATGAAGCCCTGAACTACCTCTGAGTTCAACGGGAGCTCGGAGTGTACGGTTCGCTGACTCCAGCGGAGGTTGAGCAGGTCGTCAACATACTCCGGCGTGTGCACGAGCCGGATGTCGTCAAGGTTGGGCTCCGGCGGTTCGATGAAGTCGGTCGGCTCTGCCTGACCGGCGGTCAGCAGGTTATCCCGCACCATCGCATACTTCTCCATCTGGAAAACATGCGCGCCGATGTCCAACTTGTAGCGGTCGGAATAGACGAATCTCATCACGGGTCCTTTCACTTCGCGGTTGCGCCCCGAATTCGAGGCGCAGAATTATAGGCCTTTCCCTCCGGCTGTCAAACCGGATGTCCGCCCCTGAATCCGAGATAGATGGCCACGAAGACACGAAAACGGACTGAAACGGACTCGTGGGCTCCTGCACCCGATCGTTTCGTGTCTTTCGTGTTTTCGTGGCTTCAATATCGGCTCTGGGGTCCGCGCCGACGCTTCTCTAACAAGGAGACGAAAGCCTCCAGCCTGGTCAGGATTCCGGTTTCGCTCGAGTGCTCGTCGAGCGAGAGCGGCAGGTAGGCGATGTCCGCCTCGCGCGCCGCCTTGGCCATCGTCGGCTGGACCACGGTCCCGGGCATGCAGCCGAACGGGTGGAGGTGAATGACCCCGTCGAATCCGTCCTGAGCGGCGAGCAGCAGTTGCCCGACCGAGTTCTGGTCCTCACCGCCCACGCAGTAGCGCCAGTACGGCGCGCTCAGCTTGCGCATCCGCTTCACTTCGCTCTTGCCCAGCCTGAAACCGTGGAATCCCAGCCAGCGATGGGCGGTCAGGAACGGGTCTACCAGCACGCCCATCTCCCCGAGCCGGGCGACGATGTCGAAGTTGATGAAGGGCTCGACTACGCAGTAGCTCTCCCCTACCAGCTTGACGCGCAGTGTCCGTGTTCGACCGTTCCGGGGCAGCGCGGCAAAGCTCCGCCGGGCCGAACTCCTGACGCGCCGAATGGCGGCCGGGCCGTCTGCGGTTCGCAGTTCGTCGAGCACCGAGTCGAACAATCGGCGGCAGGCCCCGGGGTCCAGCGCGCTTGGCATGGACCGCCTGAATCGGGTTTCGACTTCGTCGACGGCGGTCGACTTCAGCCAGCCGATCCTGAAAGCTCGCAGTCCATTGATGACGGCGAGCGACATGCGGCCGCGGTTCAGCGAGCGTACTTCACCAACGATGGCCGGGATCCGGTCATGGCGCAGCTCCAGCAGCCGGAACTGGAAGCCTTCGTCGCGCAGTATCTGCGATTGCAGACGACCGTAGTAGCCGAAGCGGCACGACCACGAGCCGGTTACATAGACCAGCGTGTCGGCGCCGGCTTCGAGGCACCGGACCATGTTGCCCAGTGTCACCTTGAATGGCACGCAGATCGTCTCCGGCGCCAGTCGAGCGCCCAGTTCCAGGGTCGCCCGGGTGGGTTTCGGCGGCAGCACGACGTCGGCTCCAATCGCGCGGACCAGCGCATCGAGCGCAATCGGGGCCGTGCCCATGTAGGGAAACGCTATCTTCACCGTTTCCTCAATCTCAGCAGGTCGACGAACGACTCAACTCGCGTGACCAGCCCGGCCTCGCCCGTATGCTCGTCCAGCAACAACAGAACCGTTGGAACACGATGCTGATGTACGGCGATGCGCTGAATGAGCTCATTCGTCACCGCTCCGGTTCCACATGCGAAGCTGGCCACCAGCAGCAATCCGTCTACCTTCTCGACCTCAAGCAGCCGCCGGGCCGCGGCCAGCAGCTCCAGTTCGTAGTACCAGTTGAGCGCCCAGTCCTGCCGCGACTCGGCCTCAAGCTCGGCATCGGTCGGAAAGACGACCACGGTGCGCGCGCCGGCCTTCCTGACCTTGCCCAGCAGATCAAGCCCGAGGCCCGAGTCAAACAGCAGATAGGGATGGCCTACAACACCAACCTTGATGGCTCCGCTTTCAGGCATCAGACCGTCTCGGTTGCAACCGAACATGTGCAACGGCGAACTCTCTTCGCGCGTCCTCCTGGCAGCGGCCTGCGCGGCCGCCCGGGCGTTGCTAAAGGCGCTCCGGAGGCGCGGTCCCTGGTCGAAACGGGAGACCGCGGCGCAGAAGGCCTGCTCTTCGGTTTGGAGATTACCATCCAAGACAGGCTCGACGACTGTCGGCAGTGATTCGAATACGGCCCGTGTCAGGTCGGGCAACGCGATTGCCTTGGGACAGCCGAAGTACCAGTCGCCCGCGAGCCTGGTGCAGACGATTCTGGGCAGGAAGAGCGCATCGACCTTGTCCATTGACACGGCAACGTGTCCCAGGAATGCCTTGACCGGCAGACAGAGTTCTGAAGGTGATAATCTCACGCCCTGGTCAATCACGGGTCGACTGGTGGGGTCAGAAAGCACGACCTCCCACCCGAGCTCGGCGAAGAACGTACGCCACATGGCATAGTGGTGGTAGGTATGGAGCGCGCGACAGATGCCGATTCTCATGGCCAGGGGGGAACATCATAGGGAACGGAGTAGCGCAATCAAACCGGGCAGGTGCGCTCGTGATTGACACCGGCGGCCCTGCATTTACACTCACATTCGTGCACCGCCTGGCGTTTGTGTTCGCGTTCCTCGCACTTGCCGGATGTCACCACTGCCTGAGAAGCAGCGGCGCTGATGGTCAATCGATTGTGAGATTCACTGCCGCGGACGCCCCGCCGGTGGACAGCGGGTCATACCCCGGTCCGCTTCAGATCCTGCCAAATGGCGACCCCCTTGCAGTCAGGGCGGCTCCGCTGCAGGCCGACGTGGCGGCCCACGAGAAGATTCTACGCCAGCTCGTGCGGGAGCGCATCTCCGTGAAGTCCCCGCTCGAATTCCAGCCCATGTTCGTCGCGCAGGACTCCCGCAACCAGAAACTGATACTCCGCTACTTCTCACGCGCCGCCGACCAGACCGTGGTTGCCGGGTGGCAGGCGCAAATCGTCTACTCCCTGCCGTTCCTGCGGCTGGAACACGCTTACGTGCAAGCTGTGCCGCTCGAGTAGCTGACTGAGCTTGCAGCATCGCCAGCCTGTGGCTTGACTTGCCGCGCGGTGTCGGTTACGATTGCCTCGTTCGGGGCGTGGCGCAGTTGGCTAGCGCACCAGCTTGGGGTGCTGGGGGTCGCCCGTTCAAATCGGGTCGCCCCGACTGATGGCGAGGCCCTGCCCCAGAAGGCAGGGCCTCGTCTTGCCGAACGACCTGCCGCCGTCCGCTCACTCCATCAGCCGTCGCCCGTCTTCCCGCTCAAGTTGACACAACATTCGGCCAGCGTAACATCTCTTGGAGGCGTTGGATTCGCGCGTGCCGCGCAGGCAAGGCCCCGACGCGGGCAACCTGAACTGCCGGCGCCGATGGTTGAATGTGAGCTGACGAGTAGATGAGGAGAAGCGATGTTCAAGTCGTTGCGACTTAGCGCGGTGATTGCAGTTGTGGTACTACTGGTCGGAGCAGGATGTAAGAAGAACTCTCCGCCCAATCCCCCTGACATTCAGGGCCCGGCTTCGGCAAGGCCGGCCGTGGCCCTAAGCTACGGGTTCACGAGCACCGACCCTGACGGCGACAGCGTGTCGTATTCCGTCTCGTGGGGCGACGGCACTCCTGCCTCGTGGTCGCCGGGTAACCCGAGCGGCGCAGAGTATTTCGAGAGTCACACCTATGCCGACTCCGGAAAGTATTTCATCAAGGCCATGGCCAAGGACATGAAGAACAGCGAGTCGGCCTGGTCGGATTCCGTCCAGATAACGATTGGCTCGTTCCCGCCGAACACGCCCGTCCGTCCGCAGGGCAAGGCCGCGTGTACGACCGGGGTCGCGTACACCTACACCACGAAGGCCTCGCACCCGTTGAAGGACAGCGTCAAGCTGCAGTTCTACTGGGGCGGCGCTGCCGGCGATACCTCGGCGTGGGGCGCGCTGGTCGCCAGCGACCAGAACTATTCGACCGTGCACACGTTCACGACTAGAGGGACCTACAAAGTGGCGGCGAGGGCTATGGATGCATACGGCCTCAGGTCGGCCTGGTCGGACTCGCTGGTAGTCACGGTCGACTCTCCGGTACACGCCAATCCCGGTGAGCAGCCGCACAGTCTGGTGCTCAGCGCCGCAAGTGACAGTACGGTCAACATAGCATGGGCTGCCCCGACCGATTCGGCGCCCAGCCGGTACGTCATCTCGTTCAAGCAAACCCGGACCACGACATTCGATTCGGTCGGCTACACGACCACGGCACTGAGCTTTGTTCACAACCCGTCCTACAAGACCGGCACCTATCAGGTGACCGCGGTGTTCGCCGGCGGACTGAGGAACCCCTCGGCTGAGACTCCGACCACGACCCCGGCATACAACGTCACGCCGATAATTCCGGAGCTGAGCGACACGGCCTACGGCAACGCCGGCTATGGTTGGGACCGGGCCGGCTCAGGGGCAGAGTTGCACGACATGACCAATACCGACACGGCGGCCCTGGTTGACTTCTACGTCACCGACTTCAAGGCGGGTTACGCCGGGCCCTTGTACTACACGGCCAGTCCGCAACTGGCGCCGACCGACCCGGGCGGCATCGGCATTCCGGCATCGCCCTACTGGCACAACACCGGGTTCACACTTCTCGACAGCGGTGCGACCGAGGACGACCCGCTTCCCCGCTACGCCTCATATCGCTATCGGGACAGCGCGGCCCTCGACACATTCCCCATGTTCACCGCGTTCTATACCTACGACAGCTTCTTTGGCCTGGTGAAAACAAACAGCATCGACTTGAACGCCGGGACCGCCAACATCGAGACCTGGTTCCAGCGCGTCAAGAACCTTCGCCTGATACAGCACTGAGAACGCAGCCGGAGTACTAAATCACAGCCGGCAGGGGCTATCGCTCCTGCCGGCTGAATGCTATCCGGCTTCGGTCTAGTCGCCGGCTAGGGCTTCACCGCAGCGTAGAAGGCCTCGCGCCCTCTGAAGACGCGGAACAGCAACGGACGCTTCGAACCGGCCATCACCTTCTGTATCTTCTCAAAATCGGCCGCGCTGCGCACCGGTGCGAGGTTGATTTCGTTGATGACGTCGCCGGACCGAAGGCCTGCCTCCGCGCCGGTGCCCCCCTCGACGTCCGTGACCTCAATACCATAGTCAGGTTCGCCGGACCGTGGCTCTGCGGCGTGGTAATCCTTCACCACGATTCCAAGCCAGTGTTTGGTCGTGAAAACTCTAGGCATCGGCGGCGCTGGCGTGACCCATGACCCGAGGATGACAATCAAGATCCTCTCGGGGCCACCGCTTCGTCCCCTGAGGACGCCAAGCCCGACTGTCTCGCCTGGGCTGCGACTGGCCACCTCGCTCTGGAACCAGCGTACATCCGGAATCGATCTGCTATCGAGGTCTATTATCACATCACCAGGTCTGATTCCCGCCCTGTCTGCAGGCTGGCCCGGGTCAACCGATGCGACCAGTGCTCCACATCCCGGGCTCGCGCCAATTGCTTGACCGATTGCCTCAGTTATCGCCTGGGTCGTCATGCCGATGTAGCCTCGTGTCACCTTACCGTTTCTTATGAGCTGCTCCGCGACCGATTTCGCCAGGTCGATGGGCGTGGCGAACCCGATGCCGGTCGGCCCACTGCGTGGCGTGCGAATGAAGCTGCTCACGCCTACGACCCGCCCCTGCACGTCGACCAGAGGGCCGCCGGAGTTGCCGGGGTTGATGAGCGCGTCGGTCTGGATGAAATCCTGGAAATCAGGGCCGGTTGACTTGGCCAGCCCCCACCGCGACAGGCCGCTGACGATGCCGGCCGTCGCCGTACCTTCGAGGCCGAACGGGCTGCCCATGGCCATGACCGGCTGTCCAACCTCCAGCCCGTCCGAGTTGCCGAGCACTGCCGGTGTGAACCGGCGCTTCGCCCTTACCTGAACGACCGCGAGGTCGGTGACCGGGTCCACGCCCACCACGACGACATCGTTCCCGCCATAGGTCTTGTCGTCCGAGAATCTGACCGTCACGTCCTCGTAGTCAGCCACGACGTGGTTGCAGGTCAGAATGTGGCCCAGCGTGTCGATGACAAACCCGCTGCCCAATTCCTGCGACTGGGTGGGCCCCCGGGTACCCGAGTCGCCTGCCCCGGCTACCGCCTTTTCGGTCACAATGCTCACAAGCGACGGCCGCACCGCATTCGCCGCGGAAGAGAAACTGACCTGCGCCAGCGCCGCACCGGCAATCATGACAATACAGGCAAGCGCTTGCTTCATCGTGCGTCCTCCCCTATTCCCTCGGCCCCGGACCTGCGCGCCTGACAGCTATGCCCTTCCGGCCCGGCCCAGCTTGTAGCCTTCCTCAAGGCACTTTACGTTCAGCGGAATCAGCTTCGCCTTCCGGACGAACTCGTGCTTGGTCATTTCGACCACGGCGTCAAACGGCACCAGCCCGGTTGCACCGACGTAGGCGCCGAGCATGACCATATTCGCCGCTTTGCCGGAGCCCGCGTCAATGGCGATCTGGTTGGCCGGCACTTCGACCACGACCAGGTCCTTCCGGTCCGGCCTCACCGTGATGAGCGACGTGTTCACTATCGAGAACCCGTCCGGCTGCTGGCTCGGGCAGAACCGCTCAAGCGAGGGCCGGTTCATTACGACCGTGTCGCGCGGGTTCGAGACGATCGGTGATGCAATCGGCTCGTCGCCGATGATCACCGTGCAGTTGGCCGTGCCGCCCCGCATCTCCGGTCCGTACGACGGCAGCCAGACCACTTCCTTGCCCAGTTCCATGCCGACCTCCGCGAACAGCTTGCCCGCGAGCATCACTCCCTGTCCGCCGAATCCGGCGAACACTGTCTCAACCTGCATGGGCTCCCCCTTCCGGCTTGGAGTCTGGGGCTTGAGGCGCGGGGCCGGCCGTCTCATCATCGTACCGCTTGAAGTTCTGTATCGGGTAATATGGCACCATGTTCTCTTCCAGCCACTTGGTGGCCTCGAACGGTGTCTTTCCCCAGTTGGTCGGGCAGGTGGAGAGTACCTCGACGAACGTGAAGCATTTGTTGTCGCGCTGCAGCTCGAAGGCGGTCTTCAGGACTCGCCGTGCCTTCACGACGTGCTGCGGAGTGTGGACCGCGACGCGCTCGATGAAGCCCGGTGTGCGCAGGCTGGCCAAGAGCTCGCACATTCGCACCGGGTAGCCAACGTCTTTGACATCCCTGCCCTTGGGACTGGTGGTCGTCACCTGTCCCGGCATCGTGGTCGGCGCCATCTGGCCGCCGGTCATGCCGTAGATGGCGTTGTTGACGAATACCACAGTGAACTTCTCGCCGCGATTGGCGGCGTGGATTATTTCGGCCATGCCGATTGACGCAAGGTCGCCGTCGCCCTGGTAAGTGAAGGTGATGAGGTCGGGTCGCGCCCGCTTGATGCCGGTGGCAAGGGCCGGAGCCCGGCCATGGGCGGCCTGCTGGAAATCCATGTTGAAGTAGTTGAATGCCAGCACCGAGCACCCGACCGGAGCGATGCCCACGGTCCGCTCGCGCAGCGTCAGTTCGTCAATTACCTCGGCGATAAGCCGGTGAATGATGCCGTGAGTGCAGCCCGGGCAGTAGTGGGTTACGGCCGTGGACAGGGACTCAGGTCCTTTGAACAGGGTCTTCACGATTTGCCTCCTTTGGAGGTTCGGGCTCCCTCATTCGTCAGTCGTCGTTCGGCACTCGACGTTCCACTGAGCCGGGACTTGACTGCGTGGACTACTTCCTCCGGGGACGGCACCATGCCGCCCGACCGGCCGAAGAAGTACACCGGTTTCTCGTGCCCCATCGCGCAGTGCACGTCCTCGACCATCTGGCCCATCGACATCTCAACCGACAGCAGGAACTCGGCTTTGTGTCCCAACTCCAGCACCTTTGCGTCCGGGAACGGGAAGAGTGATATCGGCCGCAACAGGGCCGCCGTGATTCCCTGAGACGCCAGTTGCGCGATGGCAGTCTTGCAGATGCGGGCGGTCGTACCGTAGGCCACCAGCAAGACCCGGTACGGTTTGTCGGTGTTAAACTCCTCGAAACGTACTTCCTCGCGCCGCATCATCTCATACTTCTCGGCGAGCACGTTGTTGAGCCTCTCCTCGGCTACCGGGTCGAGGTACAGCGAATTCACCACGTTGGGTTTGCGGCCCTTGGCGCCCGTCGTGGCCCAGTCCTTGGGCGGCAGGGGCGGGAACTTCGGTTCCTTGAACTCAACCGGCTCCATCATCTGGCCGATCATGCCGTCGCCGATGACGATGACCGGGTTGCGATAACGGTCCGCCCGGTCGAACGCAAGCGGCATCAGGTCGACTGCCTCCTGCACCGAGGACGGGGCCAGCACCAGGCACCGGTAGTCGCCGTGTCCGCCGCCCTTCACGGCCTGAAAGTAGTCGCCCTGCGACGGTAGAATGCCACCGAGGCCCGGTCCGGTCCGGACAATGTTCACAAACACCGCCGGCAGCTCGGCCGCGGCGATGTAGCTGATTCCCTCCATCATCAGGCTGATGCCCGGGCTGGACGACGTCGTCCACGCCCGCGCGCTGGCGCCGGCCGCGCCGTAGACCATGTTCGCGACCGCCACTTCGCTCTCAGCCTGCAGGAACGCGCCGCCGACCTCAGGCATCCGACGCGAAAGATACTCGGCCACCTCCGACTGCGGGGTCAGCGGGTAGCAGAAATAGACCAGCCCGCCGGCCCGAATCGCGGATTCGGCAATCGCCTCATTGCCCTTCATCAGCACCTTAGCCATTGACTTGCTCCTTCTGTGCCGTTTCTTCCTGTTCGATGGTTATTGCCACGTCCGGGCACATGAACGCGCAGAAACGGCAGCCGATGCAGGCCTGCGGGTTTGCGGCGCTGGCATAGAAATAGCCCTTGTCGTTTATCTCCTTGGACATCGCCAGCACCTGTTTAGGACAGGTGTTGACGCAGAGCGCGCAACCCTTGCATCGGTTCTTCTCGATTGTCACCCTGTTAACCTTGGCCATAATACTCCAATCTGCGAATGAAAGTCATCATCCGGCGTCTGCTGGTCCTTCTTTCGGGACTTCTGCATTCTGGTTTCTGGATTCTGAATTCTGCATTGTCTGGATTCTTACTGGACCCGGTATTTCCCTATCCAGTTCGTCGGTTCCCACGGCTTCAGCATTAGACGGTCGAGGACCATGACCGTGTATCCGCATTTATCTGCGTCAAACCGTTCGAGCATGGTGCGCTGGACCGCCACGAAAGCGATGCGGGCGCCGGTCTTCTGCGCAAGCGCCTCAGCCAGGGTAATCCCTTCTTCAATCACCGCCGGCGTGGTTTCATCCACCAGGTGTGAGTTCACGACGATGCGGTCAACATTGATGTGGGACGCAGCACCGATGCCGGCCATCATCTGCTCTGCCGTCTCGACCGTGGCGGTGAACGGCCGACGCGAGTTCAACACAAAGAGAGCCGAGTAATCCTCGGGTCGCATCCCTTCGGCAACCGAGGCCATCACCCTCGCTCCTGCCGGGTCTCCGCCAAGGTCGAGAACGACCAAGGGTGTCGTTCGTTCGTCCTTCGTCCATCGTCCTTCGTCATTCGGACTTCGAGTTTCAATCGTCATTCGGGTTTCGGGCTTCGAGCTTGGCCCTTCGATCGCTCCTTTGACCTCGGGCACAATGATGGGCAGGTCGGCGTTCACCAGCGCGCCGGCCGGGATGAGCACCTCAATGCCCTGACTCCGAAGCTGGTCCCTCACCTCGCGGCTGCGGAAATACAGGTTCACGATGTCGAGGTCGGCGACCGACACCCTACGCCCCAGCCCGCGCATCCGCAGTGAGAAATTGACCGCGACCTCGGTCTTACCCGACCCGAATCCGCCGCAAAAGACGTTCACACGTCGCAGCTCATTCAGGAACTTGTCCGGGTGGAACCAATCCGCGCCAGATTGGCGCAAACAAACGGCCTCGCCGGCGTCAGCAACCCGCGAACATGGTGAATTCATGGAGCTAAGAGGATACAGCCATTAGAGGCTGTGGTCAATTCTGCCGGGCGTCTCTGCGTCACGCGCCCAGCAGATGTGGAATTCCCGTTCGGTCGGGTACAGTTCTTGACATCCCTGCGCGCTTGCGTAGCATTCCGGCAAACAACACCGAATGGGAGGCCCACATGCCACGAAAGGGACGGACCTCTATCAACTGGACCGTCGTACTGACGACGCTCATCACCGTGACCGGAACGGTCGCAGTTGCGCTCATCAATACCCGTCAGACGCGAGCACAGGAGTCCAGCGCACTCAAGAGCTACAATTCTGCGGCAAGCGCGAATCCGGGCCAGCCTCCGGACTCCGCGCTCGACACCACCACGGTTGCGGTCCAGCCATCACCCATCGGCAGGGTCTTCGGGGGCAAGGTCCGACTGATCAAGGTGGCGGACTTGAGGAGCAGACTAGGGGTTGTGAAGACACCCTAACCACCTTCTGTTCCTGCACGCAGCGACGACCCAAGGCATCCGCCCCAAGTACGCGTCGCGGGCTGACAGTTGGTGTCAGTCGGCCTGCGTCCCTCCCTGGACCCCTAACTCTCGTCCCTCATCCCTCTCCTCGGTTGACTCGACGCCCGGAAGTTCTAAAATCGGTTCGTGGACGAGTTTGGCCTGAGTCTCACGGGCCGCCATCAGAGTTGCCTCCGAATGGAGTCCGGCCGGGGGCTGGCTAAACGCGACCCGACAGGAGGAAATCGTGAATGACAATACCGGTAAGAACGAGCGCACGTGGACCGAGCATGTTGAAGTCGCTGGCTCCGAACTGGTCGACCGAGTCAAGGAGCTGGTGAAGGCCGGCAACGTCCGGAAAGTGATTCTGAGAACGCCCGACAACAAGTTGCTGCTGGAGATACCGCTTACCGCCGGCGCGGTCGCCGGCGGAGTCGTCGTGCTGGTTGCGCCGGTGCTAGCAGCGCTGGGAGCGATGGCCGCGCTGCTGGCCAAGGTGAAGGTCGAAGTAGTCAGGACCGACCGAGTCGACGACTAGCAACTCGCCGCCAGCGACCCTGACCCACCGGCTGCCGAAGAGCTTACCGCCGGCTCACGCCTAGTCGCCCGGATGAACTCCGGTCAGAACGACGCCAGGCATTACCTGCTTGATGCGACGTGTTTCTACGCTCTCAGCACGGATTCGGAGAAGCGACTGGCGCTGGGGCGAGCTGCGAGCAGCATGACGACCACCATCCTGGCGGTGGCCGAGCTGGCGTGTGTCGGTGATACCGCTGACGATTTCATGCGCCGGAAGGCGGCCATGCGGGCACTGACCGCAGTCTGCCCGAGCGTCATCGCCGAGTCACCCGACGACATCGTTGCCGGAGCATTCGGAAGGCCGAACCTCTACCGCCTCCCTTTCGCGCCACTGGATATCGACCGGGTGTTCGAGCTTGCCTCTTCGCGCGACGAGGCCATCCGTGGCGTGAAGGATCCGATGAGCGGCAAGCGCCTTCGGCTGAATCCAGCCGGCTGCCGGGCATGGAAGTCCGAAATCGCCGACCGCTACCGAAAGGCGCTCATGCTCGGCAACAGGTATGCCAGCGACTTCCTGCGCAACGACAACCCCGAGGCAGTGGCGCCCGCTACGCCCGACGCCATTGATGTCCAGGCTCAAGACCGGTTCATGAGTCTCTTCTGCGTCGCGATCCGGTCCGGTCTTCTGGCGGAGTGCGAAGTCAAGTTCAGAAGCAGTCTTGTTGCGCTCGCCGCCGAGTTCGTCCCGCTCCTGTCCGAGCGGTACAACGGGAAGCTGGAGCCGTACATCAGCATGGACATTGCCTACAGGCGGTCGCTGGCAGCCGGGCAGGAACCCGAAACAGACGCGGTGTTTGGCCTGGAGAACTTCCTGTACCTGGATGCGCTTGATGACAGCTACACGTTCGTGACCGCAGAGGATAGGTGGCTTGAGCCGGGACACGGCGCCTTGCCCGGCAGAGTGAAGTCGCTCGACGAAGTTACCTCGTCTTGACCTCCGTCCCGCGAGACCCAAAATTCCGCCATACGAGATTCTGCGCACTGCCATGAAAGGACTTGAGCCGAACCGAAGGCGGGTTGCCTGATGACCATTCGCCGGACACTTGAGCTTCCGACCGGCGTCTGCCGGGCCTTCGCGTTCACGGTGTTTCTGCCGGCTTGACGCGGCAGCGGCTTTGGCTAGACTGGCCTCACGATGAGAGCGTCCCGCGCGAAGTTCAAGATGCAGGTGGCAAGAAGCAAGATTCAAGATGGTGGACGACGGACCTCTGTGGGGCCGCACCTTGCGTCTTGCATTTTGCCCCCTGCACAGACTTTCGTTGTGCTTCTGGCCATTTCAGTATTCATACCTCTGCCCTTGTTTGCCGCAGTTCCTCTCCCCTCTTCGCCGTCGTGGACATCCAGCGACAATGACTATTCAACCGGTGGCGCGTTTGCGGACCTGAACGGGGACGGGTGGATTGACTTCATCACATCGAACGGCAACGACGAGGCTGTGGACCACAACGGCGTATACATGAACAACCACGGGACGATTGAGGCAGTCGCATCCTGGCGCTCTGCCGATAGCGGCTACTTCGGGCACTGCTACGTGGGAGACGTGAACAATGACGGTCTGCCGGACCTCGCGGTCGCCTTCCTGGGTAAGAGCGACACCGGGGAATTGACTGCTCGCATCTATCGCAACGATGGCGGCACCCTGGGACCTGCACCGTGGTGGAAGGCACATGACAAGCACTCTTCTTTCGACTGCTGTCTGGGTGACGTTGACCTCGACGGACGGCTGGACCTTGCCATCAGCGCCGGCGACGCCTACACGAGCGAGACCGACTCGGTCCGTATCTACCACAACAACGGCACGACTTTCGACACGCTGCCGTTCTGGACCGCGCACGATGGTACTCCATCCGACGCGGTTCGGTTCTGCGATATCGACAACGACGGCGACCTTGACCTTTTCGTGGGTCAGCACGGCAAGGTTTCCATGTACCGGAACAACGCGGGCACGCTGAGCCAGACTCCCACCTGGGTGGCTCACAGCGGCGTCGGCTGGGTCCTGCGTCTTGCCCTGGCCGACTACGACAATGATGGTTATCCCGACCTTGCCGTGGCCTGCAATGGCCAAATCGGTGACTCGAACTGCATCAAGGTGTTCCACAACAACTCCGGCACGCTCGACACCATTGCTTCGTTCACGATGCTCCGGGCGAACACGTATTCATCCTGCGTGGCGTGGGCCGACGTGAACGGCGACCAGTACCTCGACCTAACGGGCGGCGGCTGGTGGGAACCGGCGGTCGTGTTTGAGAATCACGCCGGGGAGCTGGACACGACGCCGACATGGTCTTGGGCGCCCGCGAACCACAGCGATCTCGTGTGTGAGGCAGAGGCATGGGGCGACGTGACTAACCGACACCTCGCCTCGGTCGCAGAATCATTCGACGGTGACGGGCAGCGGAAGCTGTTCAATCTGCATCGCCGTCCCATCCAGTTCATCGATAGCGTCAGCGTCGGCGCCGTGCGCTTACCTGCGGCCGGGTTCTGTTCAGACCCGCTGCTTGGCTATGTCAGCATCGCCTCGGCACCGCCCTCGGGCTCAGCCAATGTTGTCTGCTTCTACCGCTTCTCGAACTACCCCGACCTTGCAGTGACGAACTGGGACCAGACCCACGGCAACTACGTGTTCCTGAATACAGCGTCGGGCGGAGTCGCAAACCAGCCGACGCCGCTTGCCGCCTCGCGATTCAAAGCATGGCCCAACCCCGCTTCAGGTATCATGAGGATTGCGGCTATCGGAACGTCGCCCACATCCGGCAGCATGGTGACAGTGTGCGACGCGGCAGGACGCATCCGATGTGTCCTCAGTGACCGTGAAGGCGTGTGGTCGTGGGATGGCCGGGACAGCAAAGGCAGGCCGGTCGAACCCGGCGTCTACTTCGCGAAGCCAGGCCCGGCCGGCCCGACACTGAAACTCGTCCGGGTTTCACAGCGCTGAGGCCCTGAGTAGTAGGTGGCAGCCACAAGAGTGTCCGGAGAACAACTCTCCAGGCTTGCGAGCTATGGCAGCCTGCACTTGCTGGACGAGGTCGGCTCGACCAATGACTACGCGCTGGCGCTGCCGGACGAGCACGTCACCGCGGTCGTCGTGGCCAGCCGGCAGAACAAGGGCAAGGGCCGGTTCAGAAGACAATGGTTCTCGGACGACTCAAGTCTTACTGCATCGGTACGCCTCTTCACCGGCGCGCCCGACTTCGCTACTCCCCCGTTCCTGCCGCAACTGGCCGGGCTGGCGCTGACCCGCGCCGTCGCGGTGGAGTCGGGACTGGCTGCACATCTACGCTGGCCCAACGACCTTATTTACCGGGAGCAGAAGCTGGCCGGCGTCCTGTGCGAACGCAGGCGGAACGTGATCGCAATCGGCGTCGGACTGAACGTCAATCAGGAATCGTTCCCGCCTGACCTGCCGGACGCCGCGTCCCTGAGGATGAACACGAACTGCCAGTGGGACAGGTTCATCCTGCTTGAGGGTTTTCTCCGCGAGTTGTTCGCAGGTCTTGAGCGGGCACGCAAGGGCGAGTCAGCTCAGCTGCTGGCAGAGATCAAGGAACGCTCATCTGTCATGCACCGCCGCGTGGAAATCCAGACCCTCTTGCGCAAGCACGTCGGAACCGTGATTGACCTCGATTCCGACGGCAGAATAGTGCTGCGAACCGATTCTGGAAGGCTGGTAGTGATCGGGGCCGGGGACGCGCGCCGGGTTAGATGATTCTCACTAGTCTGGTCGGTAATTCCAACACGCGGTTCGTCTGGTTCCGCGGCAGTCGTGTCGCACGCATGCTCGTCATGCCGACGTCGGCGGTGCGCCGGGGCCTGCTGCCGAGGACCGGCCCGGTATCCGGGGTGGCGCTGGCATCCGTCGTGCCATCAGTGACGCGACGCGTCTGGAGCAACCTGCGCGCGGCAACCGGAATGGAACCGTTTGTCGTCGGCTCAAGAACCAGGACCGGGCTTACGTTCCACTACCGCCGGGACCAGCTTGGTGCCGACCGCGTGTGTGCATGTGTCGGAGCGCACGGCCGCTTTCCGCGCCAGGATCTGATTGTCTTCGACTTCGGCACCGCGACGACGGTAAACGTGGTGATGCGTGAAGGCACGTTTGCCGGAGGTGCGATATTGCCCGGCATACGCATGAGTCTCGATGCCCTGGCCGCCGGTACTGCCGGACTCCCCAGTCTGACGCCGGGCAGAAGCACCAACCCGGTTCAACACAATACAAGAGCTGCGGTTCAGGCCGGCGTCGGCGCTCTCTTCGTCGGTGGCGTAGAGAACATCATCGACCGCGCAGAGCGCGACCTCAAGCGCTCTTTCCTGGTCGTATCGACCGGAGGCGCGGCCGCTGTCGCTCGGCGCTACACGACGCGGATCGGAACTATCAGACCAAACCTGGCCAGCGAAGGGTTGGCTGGAATCTGGTATCTCAACCGTGGTACCTGAGTAAGTCATGATGCAGAAGAGCCTGGTCCTTGGCATCGAAACCAGCGGCACCGCGACCGGCGTTGCGCTGGCTTCAGGCGGCAAGGTGCTGGCGGAATTGACAGAAGGTTCAGGTTGCGGTCACAACGAAGTGCTGCTGCCGCTGCTTGACCGGTTGTTCAAGAGTACTGCAACCGACGTGAGAGAGCTGTCCGGAGTCGGCGTTGACACGGGCCCCGGCATGTTCACGTCCCTGCGGGTCGGCACGAGTACGGCCAAGGGTCTCGCGGTGGCGCTCCGGGTTCCAACCGCGGGTGTCAGTTCACTCTGGGCGCTGGCCCGCACGGCTCGACCGGGCTCGGAAGAGGTACTGTCGCTGATTGATGCCCGCAAGCACCAATTCTATGCGGCACTGTATCTGCGGGGCCAGCCGGCAATTCCTCCGTCACTACGGAGCGCAGAACAGCTCGTCGCGGAGTTGAGTTCGAAGCGAACGGGAGATTCCGACCTTGTCGTCGCCGGGAACGGCGCGGGCATATGCGCGGAGCTGCTTGAGGCCGGCGGTGTTCACGTCAGATTGGCTGGCATTGAGTATCCATCGCCGGGAGTGATTGCGCTGGAAGCCGGGGAGCGTATCCGGAAGGGGTTGGCCGATGACGCGACGGCAATCGAACCGGTCTATCTGCGCCGCACCGACGCCGAGTTGATCCGGGAAAAGAAACTCAGTCCCGGCCGCTAGCCTTCGCTTCGGCCGCGGAGGCGCCGCCTGCTGGAAAATGGCGGAGGCGTGTAGGAATCGAACCTACCGGTCCACTTGTCGCAGACCATACGGATTTGAAGTCCGCCAGGCACACCAGCGCCCATACACCTCCGTCAATTGCTGCCCCCACGATACTCAAACCTCACCGTTCTGTCAAACCAACCAGGACCAGCCGCGGACTACACCAGCCGCGCGCCGTTTATCACCAGTTCGAACCGGCACTTGAGGAAAGCCGCGGCCCGACGGGAGATGATCATTCGTGAGAGGAAGATCTCGAAATACTCCATCACTGATGAGACACTAGTGTCGACGGTGAGGTTGAATGTTATGCTGCGCTCATCGCTGCGGACGGTCAGGGCAGAATGTTTCGCCGCATAGTTTACGCGGTCGTGGATGTCGAACTTGACGAACGCCGGGTTGCGCACGCGGCTCTTATGCACATCGGCCTTGTCCGCCAGTATCAGCGCGGCGGAAACATCCGATACGGGGTTGCCGCTCTTCTCGTCGTGGTTCCCGACCGCCACCATGATCTGTGCGACTTCCCGGTAGTCCATGCCGCGCCGGAGGAGAATGTCCCTCGCCAGCAGAGCGCTGGTCCGCTCATGCCATTCACGGTTGACCACGTTGCCGATGTCGTGGAGGTAGCCGGCAACCGCGGCGAGTTCGGCTGACCGCCCATCGGCCCCGAGCGCCACCAGTATCGCGCGCGCGTTCTTGGCGACAAGACGCGCGTGCCGGGGACCGTGCTCCGTGTAACCGAGTACCGCGAGCTGCTGATCGGCCTCAGCCACGAGCACAACCACCTCCGGGTCCTTTACTATGTCCTTGAAATTCAGCACGGCCTGTCCGGTCACGTCAGGGATGACATCCAACTCGGACGCTTGAACGTGAAATCACCCGCAGTGCCTGACAAAGCACGGAGCGGGTGATTCCGAGATTCTGGCTCAGACCTTGTCGGGCGCAAGATCGCCGGCAACCAACGCCTGCTTGAGGTACTCCATGTAGTCCTTCAGCAGAAACTCGTCACCGACCATGCCGTTCTTCCAGCCGACGGCTATCTCGTTGGCGCCGAAGGTCTTGTCGAGTACAATCCAGAGTTTTGAGCCGCCCTCGTAGTTCTTGTCGAAAACGACGACGCCGCTGGTAGTTGGGTTGTCGCCACAGACGGAATACATCTCTCCTGCCTTGTCGCCGTCATAGTCCCAGACCTCCGGTCCTTTGACCGGGCGCTTGTACATCAAATACTCAATCAGGTTATTACATAACTGTATCACCAGCGCGTGGTCTTCACCTTGGGCGCCACCAGCGACGTGGTTCGTCAGGGGGATGTGCAGGCATGTTCCGGTCTCGCCTCGACCCTCTCCGTAGAAGATGCGACCGCCATCGAGGACTCGGCTCAGGTCTCGTTTATAATGGTACAGCACTCTCGTATCATTCTAGGCGTTTGGAGCTCTCTGTCAAGCAGCACCCACTCACAGCTTTCCTTCACTGTGCCGACGGCCAAGAACGTCAAGCATGTCGCGCGTCATGGCCTCCAGGTCGTAGGCGGGCCTCCAGCCCCACTCCTCCCGAGCCGCGGTGTCATCGAGTGACATCGGCCAGGAATCGGCAATCTGCTGCCGGAAATCCGGCTGGTACGTGCACGTGAACTCCGGAATGTGCTTTTTGATGGCTGCCGCCAGCTCGCCTGCCGAAAAACTCATGGCACCGACGTTGAAGTCGCAGTGGTGCTTCAGCTTCTCCCCATCGGCCTCAGCCAAATCAATGGTCGACTTGATGCAGTCCGGCATGTACATCATCGGCAAACGGGTATCTTCGCGCACGAAGCAGGTGTAGCGCTTGTTCTTTACGGCCTCATAGTAAATCGCGACTGCGTAGTCGGTCGTCCCGCCACCCGGCAACGTCTCGTGCGATATTATGCCCGGGTAGCGGAGCCCGCGGCAGTCAAGCCCGTACTTGCGGAAGTAGTAGTCGCCGAGCAGTTCACCCGCAACCTTGGTTACGCCGTACATTGTCCTCGGTTTGAGAATTGTGTCATTGGGTGTCCGGTCTCTGGGGGTTTCCGGACCGAATGCGGCGATTGAGCTGGGGACGATTACCCGAGCCATGCTGAATTCGCGCGCCACCTCCAGTACCGTATACAGACCTTCCATGTTCACGTACCACGCCATTTGCGGGTTCTGTTCGCCGGCCACGGAGAGGACGGCAGCCATGTGGTAGATAGTGTCGATGTTGTGCTTCTTCACAACCTCGGCGACGGTCTCACGTTTGTTGACGTCGATGAAGTAGAAAGGGCCGGAGTTCTTCAGGGCGTCCGAAGGCGGGGTCTTGCGTCCGGTCGCCACCACGTTATCCGCACCGTATTTCTTGCGCAGTTCAAGCGTCAACTCCGAGCCGATCTGGCCGACCGCGCCGGTCACGAGGATGCGCTTCATCTCTTTGGTCTTCATGCAGGAAACTCCTTTGTGCTCTTTGCGGCTTTCGTCGGGTTGCCAATATAGCGTCGAGGACGACAAAGTCAAATCAGAGCCAAATCAGAGCCGTCGCTGCCGCCTGTCGGTCTGGACATCGGCGAGTCCACAGCTATACTGGGCCAGTCGGGAACAATGGTGAGTGTAGCTCAATTGGTCAGAGTACCTGACTGTGGCTCAGGATGTTGTGGGTTCGATTCCCATCACTCACCCTTGATGCATCCGGCACGCAGGCAACGATTGCACTCGCGCTGGAATCTGCTAAACTGCAGCCGGAACTTAAGGCGAGCCAGCGCGTGCGCCCGTAGCTCAACTGGACAGAGCGCCGGGCTTCGAACCCGTAGGTTGCGCGTTCGAGTCGCGCCGGGCGCGGTGACAATTGTATTCCAGGCACGTCATGAGAGCTTGGGGCGTGGCCTGGCGTGAGATGTGTGCCCCGCTAGCTCAACCTGGCAGAGCAACGGATTCTTAATCCGTGGGTTGCAAGTTCAATTCTTGCGCGGGGTACTTGTCTTTTGTCCCGACTCAAACAGGAAGGTTCCTCGATGGATGAAGCAACGCCGAGGCAGTTTGACATTGACCCGCGACTGACGGCACGGTGGCAGTCTCTTGTGGACATCTTGTACGTTAGCCAGGTCACCTTCCTCTACATATTCTCCGCCATCTACCCAATCGTAGGGATTGTCTTCGGCGCACTGTTCCTGGCGGGCAGCCTCTCCGCCGGCGGCAAGAAGGTAGGCAGGGTGTGCCTAATCCTCGGCATCATCAATACCGTCCTGGTGATCGTCTTCCTTTCCGTGTTCATGGCACTGGGGCTGGCCGGGGCACTGTCGGGAATCGGCAAAGGCTAAAAGTATGCCAGCTATCATCTGTCTGCTCATAGCAGTGGGCGCTTCTTACGTTCGTGTCGCCACCAAGGCAGTCTCACCGACCATCGAATCGCAACAAGTCTGGGTCTTCTTCACCGACAAGGGCGTCTACAACGAGACCCAGTATGACGCGGCCCTCAGTGCCGTTTCCCGCTCCGCCGCTGGGCAGTCCCCTGCCGGCGCGCATGCGCGACCCGACTTCAACGACATCCCGGTACGCGAGTACTACATCCGCGAGATTGAAAACCTGGGTGGCCGCCTGCGCACGGTCTCCAATTGGCTGGACGCGGCCAGCTTCGACATGACGCCTGATCTTGCGCAACAGGTCTATGCCCTGCCCTTCGTCTACGACATCAAGCCGGTCATTTCACGGACCACTACCGACGCCGGCCCCTTTCCACTTGGGCGAGTCTCGAGCACAAGCAAGTACCGGTCGACCGACACCGCCGATGCCCGTCGTTTCTACGGACCATCCTACGACCAGGCTCAATTGATGGGCGTACCGGACCTGTTCTTCCGCGGCTACTTCGGCTCGAATGTGAAACTGGCGCTGTTCGATACCGGTATCAAGCTCACCAACCGAGCGATAGCTCACGCCCACATCTATAAGCAGCATGATTTCATATCCGGAGACAACTGCTACGTCGCCCGTGCCACTAGCTCGTGGCAGCCTGCCGCGGTCGACAGTGTCCGTTTTCTCGGGTTCGCCCGCGGGTTGACCATGAGCACGGTTCACGCCCAATCGGGCTCCCGGGATACGCTGGTTGCAGCCTTCTGCTCTGACAGCTTCGCCTACGGCTACAATCCGCCGAGCCGGGCGCTTTTTGCCGACTTCTCGATCGACGGCGGAGTTACCTGGAGCAAGCCTTCAGCGATCGTCACGTCCGCGCCCTTCAACACGACCTTTGAGAACCTGACCATGGCCGGCCGTGGCCAGGTCACCTATCTTGCCTACAACGACCTGAACGCTGCCGCGCCCAGTCCCTCGGTCACGCGCGTCTATCTCGGCTACTTTATTGGCACCAACTGGCACGGAACGCCCGTGCTGGTCGATTCCGGCCGGTATCCGGTTGCGACGGTGGGGTCGGATACTCTCTACGTCGCGTACGTCAGGTCCGATTCCTACGTCGTGCTCCAGAGGGCGTTGGTTGTGCAGCCGGAACCGGATTCGATGCAAACTACGACGTTCGGAGCCGGAGAAGTGCTGGCCGGGCTTCAACTGGAGGTCGGTGCGACCGGCGATGTCGACATCTTCGCTACCGGCTTGAAGAGTGGGCGTGTGTCCCAGTATCGGTCCACCGATGGTGGCAGGAGCTTCTCGAAGCTGGCCGACCTGGTTACGGCAAGTGCCGCCGGTACGAGATTGCTGAGAACCGGCCAGCGGAGCCTGCTTATGTATGAAGACCAGTCGGGCAACCCATTCGCTCGACTGGCAACGTTACTTTCCAGCGACAACGGTCTGCATTGGACCACCGGTGGAACCGTGGCCGACTCCGTGTTTTCAATTGGGAGCTTTGACGCCGTCAGTGACACGGACTCGTCGGTGACGGTCATCTACGAGACCGGGGGATTACTGTACCGGACCAAGTCATCCGATTTCGGCGCGAACTGGTCAGGAACAACACTGATTGATACGACCGGCTTCAACTCGACTCCGACCTTGACTCAGGCCGAGGGAGGCCCGCTGGTGCTCTGGTTCAAGAACGGTGACGACAGCGCGGTCTGGCAGGCCGGAGATACAGCCAAGTTCTCGAAGGAACAGCCCTACCACGGCACGCAAATGGCCTCGCTCATCACGGGGTTCCAGCAGGGTGGCGTAATCGGCGTTGCCCCGGGCGTTCAGTTGCTTCTAGCCAAGACCGAGCTGTACAAGGTCAGCAGCGGCCGTCTCTACGAGTATACCATGGAAGAAGACGCCTACGTCCAGGCACTGGAGTGGGCCGACCGGATGGGCGCGGACGTCATCTCAACGTCACTTGGATACCGCGGTTGGTACGCAGACAATCAGTTCGATGGCAAGACTGCCCCGATTTCGATTGCCGCCTCGATTGCTGCGAAACGCGGCCTGCTCATCGTCACGGCCATGGGGAACCGCACCATCGATTCGACCGACTATCCTTGGCCGGTACCGTTCATAACCGCACCCGGCGATGCCGACGGCGTGATTACCGCGGGTGGAATTGAGAAGAATCTGCTTCCCTGGCGAGGCACGGGCACCGGGCCGACCTCAGACGGCAGAGTCAAACCCGATCTCGTCGCGCTTTCTGATACGGTAGCGGTCGTCTCGGTCGACTCCGAAGACTATCTCGAAGGCGCCGCCGGTACCTCCTGCGCCACGGCGCTGATTGCCGGCGCATGCGCTCTGCTCAAGGAAGCCCATCCCCGATGGACCGCCGACTCAGTCAAAGCGGTGCTGTTTGCCACCGCCACGCACCTGGCCTCGGCGAAGAGCGATACCTTCGGATACGGAGTTCCGCGCGTCGATTCGGCATACAGGCTCTTCCCGCCTGAGAGCATAGCTGACGTCCCTAACGACCAGATCGGCACGGTCTTTCCCAATCCATTTGTGCCGGCGTCTCAGCCAAAGGTCTACTTCGAACTCGACCTCACTCGACCCGCAACGGAGGCCCGGATCCGCATCTTCTCCGCGTCGGGTGTTCTGGTCGACACCATCACGCTGAACACGGCTGTCATGACTCGTCCGGGAAGGTACGGTGAGAAAGGCGATGTCGCCACACTTGAGCAGATCGGCTCATTTTGGGACGGAAAGAACCAGGCGGGCAAGCCTGCCGCCGCAGGCCTGTACCTGGCAGTGCTGGAGACTACGTTCGGCCGCGGGGTCGCGAAGTTCGCGCTCGTCCGTTAGCCTTGACTTAGCGGCGAACAGGGATAACATACCACCTAGCCCAATTCCAGCGTAGCTCAACTGGTAGAGCATCCGGCTGTTAACCGGAGGGTCACAGGTTCGAGTCCTGTCGCTGGAGCTTAGAGCAGAACCGGCCGCGAGGCCGGTTCTGCTTTAGAGACGCGTTCCGACTAGTTGATCACGACTGCCTTGCTCGACACCGACCTGCCATCCGCGGTCAGGCGGTAGAAATAGGTGCCCTTCGCGACCGTCCGGCCCGCATTGTTAGTGCGATCCCAGACTGCGATCCGGTCACCCGGCGCGACCTGACCATTCACGAGTGTCCTAGCCAGCATCCCGGCAGCATCGTACACGCCCAGAGTCACGTGGCCGGGGCCAGCAACCGCATAGCTGATGCGCGCTTGTCCGCGGACGAGGCTCGGGCTTGCTCCGTACAAGATGAATGTCGGTTTCGTTGATTCCTGTACGCCGGGGCCGGTTATCGTAACGTTGGCCCGCATGGTATCATTGGCGCGGTTCGAGTCGTTGCTGAGCGCGGTAAACATCGTTACCGTGTATTGCGCGCCCGAGGGGCCGCTGGTCCACGAGGTAACGAAGGTGTGCTTGACGGAAGCGTAGGGCGCAAGAGGGCCAGGCACCGTTTCGGTCGCAGAGTAAACTCTGGTGCCTGACGAGTCAATCCAGCAGGTCATGGGGATGTTTGACTCGGCATTGAGGCCGACGTTCCTGACGGTTCCGGCCGGCTTGACCGAGCCCCGGTTCATGTTGGCTGGCGGCTCGCTAATCGCGGTCAATGTCACATCGTGGGACAAAGGCGGCACCCATGATGCTACGTTGAGTTCGGTGAGGTAAGTCGGGGCCTGGCAGTCGGAGCCGTAGGCGACATAGACGACACCGTGGTCTACGTTCGTCATGTGCCACCCGCTTGACGTCGGCCTCGACGCCGCCGTGGTCCACGCGTTTGCCGTAATGTGGTAGGTGTAGACCAGGCTGTCGGCAGCGGTCGTGCCGTCAGCCGAGCCACCGATAACGTATATGACGCTGTCGCCATATGCGGTCGCAGTCGAATAAGTGCGCGCGCCGGGCATAGCCGCCTTCTGGGTCCACGAGTTCGCGGTGGGGTCGAAGCACCAGCAGTCACTCATGGCCGTACCGCTCGCATCTGACCCGCCCATCACGTAGACGAGTCCGTTCGCACCCGCGGCGCACGCCCACCCCCGACCGACCGAAAGCGTCGCTTTCGTGTACCATGAATCAACGGCCGGGTTGTATTCGTAGGTCGAGCCGGTCGAACCTTCATTCCCGATTATGTACAGCTTGTTCCCGGCCACGGCGCTGGCGACTGCCCAGTACGCCGCCGGCATGTTCGCCTTCGCGGCAAAGGTCTTGGCGTCCAGGTCAAACGCTTCACAGGTGTTCAGGATGTTGCTCGACGAGTCCTTTCCGCCGGCGACGTAAATCTTGTTGCCGATCAGGCCGCCGCCGCCGGTGCGTCTCGGGGTCGTCAGCGATGGGAGACCGGTTGTGATCCATTGATCGTTGACGATGTCATAGGCAGTCATCGACCGCGTCGCCGCCTGCGCCGACATTCTGCCGCCAAGGAACCAGATCGTGTCTCGGTAGACACCCGAGCCCGGGCACCAGTACCGCCCTGGTGACGGAGCTGCCGTCGAATCCACCCACACCAGGTCCAGGACTGCGGCCATGCTTGGCCCGGAGTTGGCATGGTCCGAGCTCGGTACGCCGTCCGATAGGTTGCTGCTGGCCGGAGCGCGGTCGCTGGCCGCGACCAGTGCTGGACGCGTCAGAGTGCCGGGACGGCAGGTACCCAACGACACGCCTACGGCCGCGGTCTGCGTCGCTAAGGAGAGCCCGACGATAATCACCAGGCTCAGTATCGTAGCAATGATTCTCACATTTTCCTCCTCGGTTCTCTGGACCGCCTGAGTAGACGGGATGCAGTATCGTACATCCCTGATGGTTCTACGTTGCGTCAGTCTACCGCTCGCGTCCGGCAAGTCAAGCGAACATAGCCCTTGACTCGGATCCACGCAGGCGGAACCAGATCCCGGCGCCCCACGTAAGCAGAACCGGCCCGAGGGCCGGTTCTGCTTAAGAGACGCGTCCGTCTAGTTGATCACGACCGCCTTGCTCGACACCGACCTGCCGCCAACGGTGAGACGATAGAAGTAGGTGCCTTTCGCAACTGTACGGCCTGAGTTGTCGGCACGATTCCAGACGGCGCTTCGCTCACCCGGCGCGACCTCGCTATTCACAAGCATCCGAACGAGCCTGCCGGTCGCATCATACACACCAAGACTTACGTAGCCGGGTCCGCTCACGGAATAGCTGATGCGCGACTGGCCACGGATGAGGCTCGGGCTTGCTCCATACAGGATGAACGTCGGCTTTGTTGATTCCTGTACGCCGGGGCCGGTTATTGTCACGCTCCGCCACATGGTGTCGTTGGCCTGATTCGAGTCGTTGCTGAGCGCAGTGAACATCGTTACCGTGTAGTGTGCTCCCGAAGGACCGCTGGTCCAACTGGTGGGGAATGTGTCGTTAGCGGAAGCGCCGGAAGCAACCGGCCCGGCTAACGTATCGACCGCGGAGTAGACTCGGGTCCCGGCTGAGTCAATCCAGCAAGTCACCGGAATGCTCGACTCGGGGTTGAGGCCCAGATTCTTGACTACGCCGATGGGCTTGACCGAACCATGATTCATGCTGGCCTGTGGCGCGATCATTCCGGACAGCTTGACGTCGTGTGACACCGGCGGGGCGAATGATATGCGGTAGTAGAGCTCGTTCGGCGTGTACCAGTCACCGTACTCGTCACCTGCCATCACATAGAGCTCCTCGGTCGACGGGCGGGCGACCATGAAGTTGCAGCGGGCCAGGGCCGCGGGGTAGTTGGGTGTGACTGCGGTAATGCTCTCCGTTGACGTGCTGTACTTCCAGAGATGGTTGGTCACGCTCGTCGCACTGACGAAGCCGCCCAGCCAGTACACGTTGCCGTTCATCGCGGCAGTCGCGCCGTTGAAGACGACTTCGGTTGGAGTCGGACCCGCTGTCCAAGTGATCTTGGTCGGGTCAGAGTCATTGATGACGCCCCGGTAAAGGTTGGGCCAGCAGTTGGGGTAAACTGAAAGGCCTTGGACCATGAAGATAGTATCGCCGACTATCGCGGCGCTACCCATGGAGGACACCAGTGGGAGGGCCGTGCCGGTCTTCCATGAATCGGTGGCCACGTCGTAGATGTCAACGTAGGCAAAACCCGACGTTCCATCGCTACCACCCATTACGTAGATTAGAGAGTCGCGCCACACGACCTCCTGGTCAGCAAGACCAATGCGAGGCCGAGCGGCATTCGTGCTCCAGGAGTTCGCGACCGGGTCGAAACACTCATTAGTGGCGATGGCCGCGCTTGAGTTGTCGTGGCCACCAATCACGTAGATCTTGTCCCTGCAGTAACAGGCATTGATCCAACCTCGCGCAGTCGGCATCGGGGCCTTTGTGGCCCAAGTGTCAGCATGCGGGTCAAACTCCTGACAGAGAGTCAGATATGTGCCGGTGTTGCCGGCGGGGTTGCCGCCAATCATGTAGATCTTGTCGTTGGATGGGTCATAGACGATGGCATGTGCCAGGCGATCGACCGAATCCGGCGGCTTCGGGATCGACTCCCATGTCGACGAGGGAAGATAATCCCCGAGTCGCGTGTCGCCGTGCAGGTCAATGGACAGTGAAGACCTGAGGCCGTCGAAAACCTCAGACTGGCGAAGCGTAGGACTGAAGGCGCCGGTATTGGACGGCGCGTTCAGGGCAACGGTCTGCGCCGCCAAGGAGAGCCCGGCGACAAGCATCAGGCTCAAGATCGTAGAACCTACTCTCACATGTAACTCCTTCGTTTGGTGACTACTTGAGTACGTTGGGAATGTGAAATCATGCATCTCTAACACGGTCAGTCTAGCTTTCGAGCTCAGTATGTCAAGCACACGGCATCAGGAACGACCGGTGCCATGTCAGCGTCGGGCATGGCTCCCAAGCCTCCGGCCAAGGTTGTTGACTATCGGAGAACCATCGGTTCTCTTGCTCATGATCTCAACCCCGAATATGTAGCATAGAGGGAGCGTGGCATCAATGCTGTTGAAAATCGGGGCTATTGCAGGTGAAAGGTGCATGCAGACGGACGTAAGCTGTCATCCGGCGTTGGATCGCGTCGACGGTGCTGAGTCCGGAGACGACTTCCCGTAGGCTTCCGTGCAT